>NZ_JACJEM010000140.1:0-749 GCF_014164085.1 Pseudoalteromonas sp. SG45-5
AGTTTGGCGAACTAAGTACTAGGCTTTGTTCAGTGCAAAAAACAAGCAGGGTGTCTTATGGCAATCGCAAGAAAGCGTCAAGTAAGTTTGGTTGATACAAAGTACTACCACTGTATATCACGTTGCGTACGCCGTGCATTTTTATGTGGTGAAGACTATTTTACGGGTCAATCTTACGAGCATCGTAGAGGGTGGGTTGAAGACAAACTGCTTGAGTTAGCTAAGGTATTTTGCATTGATGTCTGTGCTTATGCCGTAATGAGTAACCACACCCATTTAGTCCTGTATGTTGATGATAAAAAAGCGAATAGGCTGAATGATAAAGCGATTGTTATTCGCTGGCACAAGCTGTGCAAAGGCACATTGTTAACGCAAAAGTACATACAGGGTGAAAGGCTAAGCAAAGTTGAGCTTATCTTTTTTAATCAAACAGTAAAGGAATATCGAGAGCGCCTATCAAGTATTAGCTGGTTTATGCGGGTGTTAAATGAAGACATTGCGCGCAGGGCAAATAAAGAAGATAACTGCACTGGCAGGTTTTGGGAGGGACGATTTAGTTCACAAGCATTATTGGATGAAGCCGCATTGGCGGCCTGCATGGCGTATGTAGATTTAAACCCCATTAGAGCCAAAATGGCAAAGACACCAGAAGAATCAGACCATACCAGTGCTCAAGTACGGCTAATATGCGCAAAAGAAGGCAAGCAGCCAAAACAATTACTCCGCTTTGCAGGCATGCCACGTCAAAT
>NZ_JACJEM010000141.1:0-748 GCF_014164085.1 Pseudoalteromonas sp. SG45-5
TGAAATACGCGTGTAAATTGTGTGGTGAGTTTTAACCAGTTTTCAGAGGAAATATTGACTCTTTCGAGTAAGGGTAAGTGTGTACTTTCAATATACCCTCGTTTGTCCTCTCGTATACAACGCCCCGTTAACTCAACAAGTTCAAGGTACGATTTAAGCTCAAACGGTAGCCCTTTTGGCATGATTTGACGTGGCATGCCTGCAAAGCGGAGCAGTTGTTTTGGTTGCTTGCCTTCCTTTGCGTGTGTTAAGCGTAGTTGAGCGCTGGTATGGTCAGATTCTTCTGGTGTATTTGCCATTTTGGCTCTAATGGGGTTTAAATCTACATACGCCATGCAGGCCGCCAATGCAGCTTCATCCAATAATGCTTGTGATGTAAAACGTCCCTCCCAAAACCTCCCAGTGCAGTTATCTTCTTTATTTGCCCTGCGCGCAATGTCTTCATTTAACACCCGCATAAACCAACTAATACTTGATAAACGCTCTCGATACTCCTTTACTGTTTGATTAAAAAAAATGAATTCAGCTTTACTTAACTTCTCACCTTGTATGTACTTTTGCGTAAGGACAGTACCTTTACACAGCTTGTGCCAGCGAATAACAATCGCTTTATCATTCAGCCGATTCGCCTTTTTATCATCAACATACAGGACTAAGTGCGTATGATTGCTCATAACAGCATAAGCACAGACGTCAATACAAAATATCTTGGCTAACTCTAGCAGTTTGTCTTCAACCCACCCTCTGC
>NZ_JACJEM010000142.1:0-741 GCF_014164085.1 Pseudoalteromonas sp. SG45-5
CCAAAGAAAACTGATTTTTCAACTATAACTAATGAACAACTCCAAGAGGTTGTAATGAAAATTAATACTCGCCCAAGGAAAATACTAAATTATCAGACAGCTGAAGAAGTCTTTATTAATTAGTGGTTTAAGGTTTGGTGCACTTGGAACTTGAATTCGGGTTCTGCGTAAAAACACAGTAATCAATTGAACCAAAATAGGAACTCAGCTATGGTTTGTTTATCAATAAAAACAAATAAAAAAATGAGTTAATCTACAGGCTCGTTATGTGTTTCAGGAGTATGGTGTTTTCAATGAATAATGATGACGTAAAAATGGTAGAAGCTAAAATAGAATTAGAACGTATTTCAGAGCTTCAAAAGTACAAAGAAGAATTTGATAAGCTTGGCTCAAATGATTGGGGAATTAAAGATTTTCTTTCTATTATTGCGCCATTTGGCTTACTTCTACTTGCAAATAGTTTCTTTACAATCGAGAGTGAGTTATTTCAAATAATGTGGGTTATTTTCATTGCCTTGTCTTTTGTTCAAGGCATGGTTACTGCTGAAAGTAAAAAGACAAACCGCAGAATAGACTTACTACTTAAAATCATCAAACAAGATCAGAGTTAAAACACATAATCGGGTAGCCGGAGGTCTCTAACCTCCAGCCCCCACACCACCCATCATGCGGGTCCGCAATGGGCGGTTCATCTCCCGTAATGAATATTGATCCAAATATCTTTCAATGACACTAAACCTT
>NZ_JACJEM010000143.1:0-726 GCF_014164085.1 Pseudoalteromonas sp. SG45-5
TTGGCTTTTTTTGAACTCATCAACAAGCGCCTTACTTCGCGCTTTAAAAATAGCGGTGTCTGCGCTGTTACCATCCCAGTTTTTACATGCAAGCGGGATCCCACCATCTTGGCTAACAATGATTTCTTGTACGACTTGTTTTAAATCAGGACGGTGAGCCTTGCTATAGCCATGAGTAATTTTAATGACATTTTCATCACTATCTTCATCATCAAAAGCATATTCACCTGTCAGTGAGTGACTCGTTGTATCAAGTGATTCAAAGGTTTTATCAACTTGCTCTATTTCACATGCTTGTCCGGAGACTAATGAAAATAAGCTTTCACAGCCAAACTCGAAGCATTGATCGAGAGTTCTACCAAGTTTGTGACGATTAAAATGTGATGCTTGAACCCCTTCACGAAATAAATGTTCAAGAGGCAAGTTAGTAAAAAATTGAGGGCTGAGTGATAAAGGTCGATTGGCAAAACCGAGTCCATTCATGATCATGCCTTTTACAGCTTCACCGGGGGTGATTTCTTGTTTATCGTCTTGAGGTAAGTATTGATCTAAAAGGCTGACAATTTTTAAGTCTTCTATAACACCTGAAACAATACCGTGATGGTCTAACCGTTTGATTTTTAGATTCATATACACCTCAAAGTTGAGATGTTATTTTATCAAATTAAAGAGAATTAAGCGTTTAAATTAAATCGAAATTTTTGAAATTGGTCTGATCAATGTCTG
>NZ_JACJEM010000144.1:0-681 GCF_014164085.1 Pseudoalteromonas sp. SG45-5
AACGAATTAAATTGCACTATAACGTCGTTAAAAATTTTTTATTTAGAACAACTAGATACAAAAATTTTTGCCTAGTTCTAGCGTAATTTTCTTAACGTTAAATAGACCCCATATATAAGCAGATTTGTATAATTAAAAAGGTCACCCAGAGTGGCCTTTTATTTTAGACATTAAAAAACCCGAGACTAAGCTCGGGTTTTTTGGCAATAATTAGCTAGGCTAATAATTAGCTAGGCTAATAATTACGCTACGATAGTTGCTACAAAGCACCTATACCTAAGGTAAGAGCGCCACCTTCATATGACACTTTTCTTCAGGCATTAAAAAAGGCCACCTAAGTGACCTTTTTCTAATAATTAACTTTAAGGTTAATTATTACGCTACGATAGTTGCTACAACACCAGCACCTACAGTACGGCCACCTTCACGGATAGCAAAACGAAGACCTTCATCCATCGCGATTGGCGCGATTAGAGTTACAGTCATCTTGATGTTATCACCAGGCATTACCATTTCTACGCCATCTGGTAACTGTACGTCACCTGTTACGTCAGTTGTACGGAAGTAGAACTGTGGACGGTAACCTTTGAAGAATGGAGTATGACGACCACCTTCATCTTTCGAAAGTACGTATACTTCTGAAGTGAATGTAGTATGTGGCTTGATTGAACCAGGCTTAGC
>NZ_JACJEM010000145.1:0-676 GCF_014164085.1 Pseudoalteromonas sp. SG45-5
TCACCATCCAGCACATACTCACCATCAACGAGTAAATCTTCCGGCCAGCTCACCGCAATACTATTCGTAAACACATCATCCCATGCTATTGAGCGACGATATGCCCCATAATTAACTAATAAGCTTCTCGAAGTGTCCTGACGGTCGTAAATTTTAGCCATTATTTCACTAATATCTGCCGTGCCCCACCAGTTATAACGAGCATCAATTATGGTTGAGCCATAATCCCCATTCGTATTAAGATTAGTCGTATTATCAACAAACGAATTGTAGTGAATCGTTGAAATAAACCCACTGTCTGACTTAGATTCATTAATGTAAATAGCGTGTGTATTTTGCTCAAACAAACTGTACTGAATATCAAGATGGGTAGCACTGGATATTGAGACTTCACGAATTCCGTATATAGCATATTTTACCTGCGTATAGCGCAGCGTAACATTTGAGCCGTTGTAAACATGAATGCCACTCCAGCTTCCCTTCTCAGGGATATCCAGTGATGAGGTAAATACGACCTCGCTCCCTTCAACACCTGTCGTCGTTAGTACGCCATAAATATTAAACTGAACACCAGAGCCTGATTGGATGGTTACGCCTTGTGCAATCAACCACTCTCCGCGCACATCAATGCGACTTTTTATATCAAAGGTTACTGTCGCACCCGCTTCAACAATAA
>NZ_JACJEM010000146.1:0-673 GCF_014164085.1 Pseudoalteromonas sp. SG45-5
CAAAATCAGCTTGGATGGTTTTGATGAGTTCAGGGAAAAAATAATAAGGCTCATTGGTGGACATGCGTTGCATTTATATAAAATCCAAAAAGTTGCCTAGGGGTCTGATCAATGCCTGCTATAACAGGTTTTTTGAAGTGTAAACAGCCCTACTTTAGGGCTGTTTTATTTTTTAGCTTAATTTAATGGCAAAGGACGTTTTGATAAAGCATGTAGCCTAATTATTTTAAGTGCTTTATGAATCAAAACGACAATACAAAACTTACACTGAGTTTTCAAAGAAGAAGTCCTATGACTAGCTTACCTTTGGAGGTTAAATTTTCAGTAAATTGTTTAACTTTTTAAGTAAGACAAGACCTATGTAATGAAGTTATTCCCAAAAACATACCGATGCATAGATGCCAGGCACACAATGTCTAAAGGGTTTGCCTTAACCTTTGTTATATAGTGAAAGAGGTAAACAGAGCGCGGAAGCTTTGCTCCATTTTTACAGGGATATAATACCAATTTTATTAAACACATTATCATTCTAGTATATTAAGCAACTCACTAGGGGCTGTTGATCTTTGTTTGAATTTTGTGCGTAAGCGGTAATCTCGTATAATTTACTTCGCCAAAAACAAACCTTACGAGATTACCATGCCCCGATTAATGCTCACTGATAAGTTGTGGT
>NZ_JACJEM010000147.1:0-630 GCF_014164085.1 Pseudoalteromonas sp. SG45-5
CCGAAAAAATAATTCAGTTCTAGGCGTAAATTGATATAAATGGTTGTTCCCTTTGCGAAATTTACAACAAAGAAATGGGTTGTTTTAGCAAGTAAAATAGATCAGCTATTTATTGGAATTGGTATTAATTGCGCGTATTTCACTTTTTTGCAGACGTAAAAAAGCCCGACTATTTTTAGTCGTGCTTTCTACAATTTGAAGCCTGGTGATGTCGTAGTGCCCACAGCGGTGGAGAGCCACATAGCAAATGCTACACTATCTTTGTGTCGGGGCGGCCTTCCGTGGGGCTCGCCTTCGAGCTGTTTCGTTTCACTACTGAGTTCGGCATGTGCTCTTGGCTATTTACTAAATCCCAGAAAGCAAAAAACCCGTCACATTGCTGTAACGGGTTTCTTTAATTTGAAGCCTGGTGATGTCGTAGTGCCCACAGCGGTGGAGAGCCACATAGCAAATGCTACACTATCTTTGTGTCGCGATATGAGTGTGTGTTAATTGCGCGTATTTTACTTTTCTGCAGACGTAAAAAAGCCCGAATCGTTAGATTCGGGCTCTCTACAATTTGAAGCCTGGTAATGTCCTACTTTCACATAGCAAATGCTACACTATCATCGGCGCTGTTTCGTTTCACTA
>NZ_JACJEM010000148.1:0-627 GCF_014164085.1 Pseudoalteromonas sp. SG45-5
TTTAAAGCAATAAGCCACCAATCCAGCCACTAAATTCAACATAAAGCCGTTCATACTCCGATGTCTCGAATGTTCAATGAAGGATATATTCTTGAGTTGGTCATTAATTGTTTCGATTATAAAACGCTTTGAAAGCATCGCTCTATCCCATAATGACATCGCTTTTGCCTTCATATTTTTGCGAACCGTCGTAATGAGCTTTACCCCTTTATCGAGCAAATCCGCTTCTAAAGCCTTACTTAAATATCCTTTGTCACCGTATAATTTATCCGTCAGGCAGCTCGCTAATTCGCGGACTGGTTGAGTATCATGTACATTTCCTGTTGTCACTTTCGCAGCAACAATTTCACCATGATGATTAACGACTAAATGCAGCTTGAAGCCGTAAAACCATCCCATCGTTCCTTTACCTCGCTGGGCTATTCCATCAAAGGTCTTGTGTCTTGGAATACGAATGTTATGGCAGACCTTAATAGATGTAGAGTCAATGAATTCAACGCCTGTGGGTTTACCTTTAAGTGAAGTGAAATAGGCACACATTGGCACAATTACTCTCGGCATAACGGCTAGAAATCGTGTGTAACTGAGTAAGTTAGGAAATTCACTTTTGTACATAAGTGATACATA
>NZ_JACJEM010000149.1:0-626 GCF_014164085.1 Pseudoalteromonas sp. SG45-5
GTAGATACCATCTCTCCAAAGCACTCGCAACCCTAATTTTATGCTAACTCAGATTTGTATTTTGTTTGGTTTTTTATTACACCAAAGCAAATTTGAATTAGCTTTCTCATTGCAGCTCCTAATGCTTGCATCTTTGTTTTTCCTGCAGCTAAAAGTCGCTCTTTTTGTGCTTTTATATCTGGGTTATGTGTTCCAGCACTAACTGCTGCTAAAAATATTTTGGATCGAATTCTGGATGGACCAATTTTACTCAGTGTCGTTCTCCCTTTAAACGAACCTGATTCATTTAGCTTAGGTATTAGGCCAACATATGCTGCAGCTTGCTTAGCTGTTGAAAAGTTTTTAGCCGAAAACAAATAGACTAACTCTCGGGACATTACCTTGCCTATACCGATGACACTCATGAGTAAATCATGGTTCTTTTTCATGGTAGGACAAGCAGAGATAATTGTATCTATTTCGTTTTCAATCTCTTGAATTTCGTCTTCTATGATCCTAATAATACGAGTAATTGAGAGTAATACTCTATCATGAGCATCGCTGATTTCACTTGCTTCAAGTCGGTTTTTTTCTCTTAAACGATCTTTTTCTAAAGCGGATAATCTGCGAGTTAAAGCCTTGATACT
>NZ_JACJEM010000014.1:0-82201 GCF_014164085.1 Pseudoalteromonas sp. SG45-5
CCTTTAGGTGTCTTTTTTTATACATATTCCCGCCATAAATCTCCCATATTAGTTTAATTTTTATGTAAATAAACTCCATCTTAGCTGTCATATTTAAAACTCATACTGTGCCCGTTTTCATAATTAACACTTTTTTATAATTATTAACCTGAGCTCTGGTTAAGAGGTTTACTAACGCATTGAATTATGGAGATATTTAAATTTATTTTCTCTAGCCAGAGATTTTCAGTGAAAACAAGGCGAATTTACGCGTCAATAGCGGGCCTATTGCAAGTAAATTCAACACAGTTAGCGCTGAAAATAGCTGCTCGAGATAGATTTATTATCCAGAGTTCAGGTTTATTACCAAACGGGACAACAATGTACGCTTTAAAAAGTAAATCGATTTTGAGCATGGCAATTGCCATGGCTGTATCAACATCAGCTTATGCTAACGACAGCACAATAGAGGAAGTAACCGTTGTCGCTAAGCCAACTAGTTATGCTAACAATGTGATTGAGCCTGCAATGCTTGAGCAACAAAGTTCGGTATCGAGCATATTATCAGTAATAGATAACTTACCAGGTATTAGCATAAACGAAGGCGATGCATTTGGCGGTGACGATTGGTCTACAACAATTACTATGCGTGGTTTTAGTATTGATGGTAATCAACAGCAGTTAGGTATGACGGTTGATGGTATTCCAAATGGTGGTTCTAATTATGGCGGTGGCGCAAAAGCAAACCGTTATTTAGAGAGCGAAAACTTAGCAACGGTCGAGGTTGGTCAAGGTACGTCTGATATTAAATCGGCATCACTTGAAGCTCTCGGCGGAACATTTAATTTTGTAAGTAAAGCACCAAGCCTTGAAAAAGGCACTACTTTTGCTTATACCTCAGGCAGCCACGATGCCACTCGTTATTATGTTAAACACGAAACGGGCACTGTTTTTAGTAATACTCAGGCATATGCAAGTTACTCACAAACTAACACAAGTCGCTGGGTTGGCTCGGGTAGTAATGGGGGTAAAGATAACCAACATGCAGAAATTAAATCGGTAACAACGCTTGCGGATTTAACAATTACTGGGCGTTTATCTTACGACGACGTAAATGAAACAAACTACAACAGTGTAAGCCTTAAACAGTTTGAACAAACACCCGATTGGGATCAGCTCATATGGAACTGGACAGGGGTTCCGCATTTTGACCAAATGTTTGCAGAAGGTTGGGGGACGCTCCGTGAAAATACCTTAGGTTATTTAAAGTTCGAGTACGCGATTTCACCAACGTCACTATTAACAGTGAGCCCTTATTATCACAAAAACTCAGGCCGTGGTGATTGGATCCCTCCCTATCTAGAAACACCTGTTGATGAAAATGGCGATGCGACAACTCAAGGCGGTAAAAGTGCGGGTAGTTATGGTTTTGCTGATAGCGAAGGCAACCCACTTGCACCAAGTGAGGGATGTACAGCAAGCTTAAGTTGGCCATGGGCGTCAGGCCCTAGTTTAAATCCTGCGTGCTACGATGCCACAGCAACACCCGTTATGTCTTATCGTCATACACATTACAACAAAGATCGTTTAGGCGTCACAGCAAACTACCAAGCTACGCTTGGCATGCATGATATAGAAGCGGGTTTTTGGTACGAACAAAGTGAGCGTGATGAATCACGTGATTGGCACAAAGTTATTGATGCGCGTATTTATCATCATTTTGATAGCACACCTTACTGGACACAATACAAAAATACCTTTGAGACCGATACTTTTAAATGGTACTTACAAGATTCGATTAACTTTGGTGATTTAACGTTAAATATTGGTGCTAAGCAGTATTTAGTTGAGCTACAAAAGTACGATCACTTTGCTAATGAAAGCTCAGATAAAGTAGATAGCGATTCGGATGTTTTACTCAGTGGTGGCGTGCTGTATCAGCTAAATAATAGCACTGAATTATTTGCCAGCTACAGTGAGAATTTTGCAGCAATTAAAGACGGTGTACTTGAACGAGACAGCTCGACACTGACTGAGATAGAGCCAGAAACAGCTGAAAATATTGATTTTGGTGTGCGCTACCAAGCCGATAGATTATCGCTTACAGCAACAGCCTATAGCGTTAAGTTTGATAATCGTATTACGTTTATTGCACCAGGTAGTGGTTCAGATGGGATTGATTACAGCATCGGAACTAATGGCGCTTATCTTAATGTAGGTGGTATTGATTCAGCGGGCCTAGAATTATCAGCAAGCTACATGTTAACACCAAGCTGGAACCTGTACTCGTCTTATACTAATAGCAGCTCAGAGTACACGTCTGATGATCCAAGTGCATACGATTCGCAAGGTGTATTACTAAAAGATGAAAATGGTAACGACGTAGCACCTAGCTTTAGAAATGGCGATAGCATAATTGATTCATCAGAAGATTTATTTGTCGTGTCTACAGATTACTTTAGCGATGGCTTTCGTATTGGTCTATCTGCTAAGTACACTGGTGAGCGTTTAGGTGCATGGAATGATGAAAACACACGCTCGCGAAACAAAGTAGATGGCTACACGGTACTTGATTTTAATGCGGGCTACTCTACTGATGTAGATGCGGGCCCATTTAAAGCAATTGATATATCGTTAGTTGTTTATAACGTTACAGATAAAAGCTATTTAGCTGGTGGTACTGGTAATGGTTCTACATACTTTATTGGTGCACCTCGCACTGCTGCCGTGACATTCACTGCGGACTTTTAAGTTAAAGTTTAGGATTAGCAATTGAATTAAAATAAAGCCCATCACTGATGGGCTTTGTTATATGAAAGGGCGCAAAAACACGATGAAAACGATTATAAAAGTAACAGTATTTAGCTTAAGTGTATTAGTAAGTAACTTTGCAGCAGCGCAAAATGTAGTGCTGGTAACGCTTGATGGTGTACGCTGGCAAGAAGTATTTAATGGGGCTGATAAAAACTTAATTAATAATACTGATTTTGTTAAAAAGCCAGAGCAATTAAAGACCCAGTTTTGGGCAAAAACAGCAAATGAGCGCCAGCAATTACTAATGCCTTTTTTAACGCAAGTAGTGGCTAAAAAAGGGGTTATAATTGGCGATAGAGCTAACGGCTCTACTATGTCGGTAAGTAACCCGTGGTATTTTTCATACCCTGGTTATAACGAAATACTCACCGGTGAAGTTGACGAAAACCTTAACAGTAACGACAAGGTCCTCAACCCAAATAAAACTATTTTAGAGCGTTTAGATAAGTTACCGGAGTTTAAAAACAGCACTGCTTTATTTGGTAGCTGGGATGTATTTCCATACATTGTAAATAATAAACGCAGCGATGTTTATGTAAACGCGGGGTTTATGCCCATTGCAGAGGATTTATTTGCAGATGCGCCACTGTTAAATGCGTTACAAAAAGAAATCCCGAGCCCTTGGCATAACGTGCGCCTAGACAGTTTTACCTATCGTTTTGCTAAAGCCTATATGTTGGCTAAAACGCCTAAATTGCTAGTGATAAGTTTAGGCGAAACCGATGACTTTGCGCATGATGGTCACTACGATCAATACCTTAAATCGGCAAGACAAAGTGACGCGTTTATAAAAGACTTATGGGCAACCATTCAAACTACAGCAGGTTATAAAAATAACACCACCCTTATTATTACCACTGATCATGGCCGTGGCAGCAACGCCGATGACTGGCAACATCACAGTTCTAAGCGTGCATTGGCTAAATCTGCACAGGGAAAAAAGGCGTTTCCTGAGGGGATTATTGGCTCTGAGTATATTTGGCTTGCAGCCATTGGACCCGCCATTAAAGGCAGTGGTCTAATTAAAACTAAAAATGGGTTTAAACAAGCGCAAGTTGCTGCCACTGTTTTAAAAGCATTAGGGCAAAATCCATACACTATTAACCCTGCTATGGCACCTGCCATTAACGAGATTTTAAAATGAAACATCTACTAAATGCATTGACTCAAGCAGCGCTTTTGCTCGCGCTTATAATTAGTGGCAATGCAATGGCAGCGCCATCAAAAATATTGTTTGGCTCATGTGGGCACCAAGATAAAAACATACCCATATTTAATACAATTAATAAAGAGCAAGGGGATTTGTTTATATTTTTGGGTGACAATATTTACGGCGACACCAATAATATGAGTGTACTTGCCGATAAGTACCAACGTTTGGGGGCAAAGCTTGGTTTTAAAACGTTAAAAGCGCAAACGCCTATCATTGCTATGTGGGATGACCACGATTATGGTCAAAACGATGCAGGTAAAGAGTATCCGCATAAAGAGCAATCACGCCAAATTATGCTTAATTTTTGGGATGAACCTGCAAACTCAGCGCGTCGCACTCGCCCTGATGGAATTTATACCTCGTACATGTATGGTGAAAATGAGCAAACCATACAAGTAATAATGCCTGATTTGCGTTGGAACCGTGATGCGCTAAACCATGTAAGCGAGCTTGAGTATTACACTAAGCGCAAACTTAATAACCAAGGCCCGTATAGTCCCAGTGAAGTAAAGGGCGCATCAATGTTAGGTGAAGCGCAGTGGCAATGGCTTGAGCAAGAGCTTAAAAAGCCCGCAGCAATAAAACTAATTGCCTCAAGCTTACAGCTTTTACCCGATTTTACAGGGTGGGAGTCATGGGCAAACTTTCCTGAAGATAGAAACCGTTTATTTGCATTGATTAAAAAGCATAAAGTAAATGGGGTAGTGATCATCAGCGGCGATACACACTGGGGTGAAATATCAAAGTATCAGCAAAATCTAGATTACCCATTAATTGAGATGACCAGCTCTGGCTTAACTGAAAAATGGAAAGACGTCAGTCCTAACAAGCACCGAGTAGGGGGTTTTACTCATAACGTAAATTATGGTGATTTAAGCATAAACTGGCAGCAAACTGATCCCACCATTTCACTTAAATTAAAAGGCATTGATGGCGAAGTAATAATGCAAAGTGACTTTAGTTTATCAAGTATTAGCCCTTATAAATAAACTCACTACTACGCACAGTATGTAAAATAGATGCTGTGCGTATAAAAATCTGTAAATTAGTTCTTAACTCTCTGATTTATTAAAGCCAATTACCCGTTTGCGCTACCCCTAATATTGAAAATATCTTACACTGGTTTTATCTCAAGCAAGGTCAGTGTTATATGCTAAATATTATTCAATCAAACCGCATGGAAGCCCTGCAAGCGCAGTTCCACCAGCTGTTAAAAGTAAACCCATTGCCAAGCCCGTTCGACAAAGAAGTAGTGCTAGTGCAATCGCCGGGTATGTCGCAGTGGTTAAAAATAGGTTTGAGCGAAAACTTAGGGGTCGCAGCGCAGGTAGATTTTCCGCTGCCGTCGAGCTTTATTTGGCAGTTGTATCAGCAATTGCTACCAAATGTCCCTAAAGAGTCGGCATTCAATAAACCTAACCTTGCTTGGAAACTGTTTGCAATTTTACCAAACTGTATTGACGAGCCATTATATTTGCCGCTAAAAACCTATTTAGAGGGCGATATAGACGGGCAAAAAACCTTTGCGCTGTGTGAAAAAATAGCGGATGTGTACGACCAATATTTAATGTACCGACCGCACTGGATAGCCACATGGGATAGCGGCAAAGATGAGCTTGATGATGTAGATGTAACCATTGCGCCATGGCAACCTGATTTATGGCGACGCATTGTAACACTAAGCCAAGAGCTTGGGCAAAGCCAATTTCATCGCGCTAATATGCAAGGGCAGTTACTTGCAGCACTTGAGACTATGGACAATAGCATACTGCCACAACGCATTAGCTTATTTGGTATATCGGCGATTGCCAGCTCCCAGCTAGAGGTGTTTGAAGCGCTGAGTAAAAAAACCGAAGTTATATTATTCTTTTTTAACCCGAGTGAGCATTACTGGGGCGATATTATAGATGAAAAAACAGCAGCTAAAATAAGCGCTAAATACGCCAAAATGCCGCTGGTGGAAGCGCAACAAAAAAAACAAACCAACCCAGATGAAGAATACTACTTTATAGGTAATCCGTTGTTATCGTCGTGGGGTAAATTAGGTCGCGACTATTTTGAACAACTTGTACAGCTAGATGCTCGTTGGATTGATGGCTTTATTGATGTGTTTGACGACACCTTACTAGGGCAAGTACAAAGTGAGATTTATCAGCTTGCGTTTAAAGGCGAATCGCTGACCGATAATAAAGAGTGGTTTATAAACGACGAAGGTAAATTACCAATCAGCGCAACCGACACCAGCATTACGCTCAGCGATTGCCATACACCGCTTAGAGAAGTTGAGCGCTTGCACGACTACTTACTTAACTTATTTAATCAAAACCCAGCGCTTACCCCTAAAGACATAATCGTCATGATGCCCGATGTAGGCACTTACAGCCCTTATATTGAAGCCGTATTTGGCGGGGCACAAGGCAGTCGCTTTATTCCTTATGCATTGGCCGATTTAGCCATAGAGCAAGAAAAGCCCGTGCTTAGTTCATTTGCGAGTTTAGCTAACTTACCGTTTTCGCGCTTTGGTGTGTCGGATATTCTCGATTTATTACAAGTGACGCAAATAGCCGAAAAATTTGGGCTTGAAGCGCACGAATATGAGCAAATTCAATACTGGCTTGAACGTGTTGGGGTTAAATGGGGTATAAACGCAGCGCATAAAAGTAGCTTTGATTTACCCGCTATCGATTTAAATACCTGGCAACATGGGCTCAACCGTTTATTGCTTGGCATTGCCATGCGCGACGAGCAATACCCGTTTAACGGTATTTACAGCGCTGACGAAGTAGAAGGCATGGCGCTTGATACACTCAATAAGCTCGTGCACTTTATTGATGTACTGCAAAGCTTTAAAGAGCAGCTAACACCCGACGATACGCTCACCAATAAAGCGCATATTTTAAGCGAGCTGTTAAACGCGATATACGAAAGTGAAAGCGATGACAGCTGGGATTTATTAGTATTGCAAAACGTGCTGGAAGAGTTACAAAAACACCACGACAACGGCGATTACAGCAAAGCAGTTTCGCAGCGTATTGTTAGTTACTTAATTAAACAAGGCATTCAAGAAAAAGGCGTAGGGCAGCGGTTTTTAGTAGGCCAAGTAAACTTTTGTACACTTATGCCCATGCGCGCCGTGCCATTTAAAGTGGTATGTATGCTGGGCTTAAATGATGCCGACTACCCACGTAACGTACAGCCTATTGGTTTTGACTTAGTGCCGTATTCTAAAAAGCAAAAAGGTGACCGGTCACGTAAATTAGATGACCGTTACTTATTTTTAGAGGCGCTACTGAGTGCCCGCGACAACTTATACATGAGTTACATTGGTCGCTCGTGTTTTGATAACCAACCGCGCATGCCATCAACCCTTGTAAGTGAGCTGTTAGAATATATTGGGCGTAGTTTTGTATTAAACGATAAAAGCGAAAAAACGCTGCCCGCATGTCTAATTAACCAGCAGCATTTACAGCCCTTTAATAGCCATTATTACTTAGCCGATGAGCAAGCCAATACTGTGCTGAGCAACCACAGTTACAATCCAATTTGGCTGCCAAGTGAGTCAATTAAACCAGAGCCAGTTATTGCACTTGATGTGACTGTGCCAGAGCAGTTAGATCTCGATGTGTTTATTAGAAGTGTGTGCAGCGCACAAGAGAGCTTTTATCAACAAACATTAGGTTTACGCCTGCCACAATTTAACGAAGTGGCAAAAGACGAAGAACCATTTAGCCTAGATGCGCTGCGACGTTATTTTTACCTTGATGAAATACTTAAAGCCAATATAAACGAGCAACCACTGAGTACCGAGCAAATACTGCAGCGGGGTGAGTTACCTCAAGCCAATGTAGGCAGCCTCATATTTGAGAGTATGGAGCACCGAGTTGATGCGCTTGCAGGGCAAGTAAAAGAGCAGATTAAAGGCGGGAAAAGTGATCCAATAGAAGTTTTGCTTACCATTGAAGGCACCAAAATAGAAGGCTGGCTCAATCATGTTTATTTGCAAAAACAAGTGTTTTATCGCAGTGCGAGTATTAAAGCGAAAGATTTAATTAAAGGCTTTATTTATCACCTCTCAGCGCAAAGTATGGATCAACAAGTAGAAACATTGTTACTTGGGCTCGATAAGCAAATTACCTTTGCGCCAATTAATAAAGCTGATGCCGATGCATTGCTACTTGATTGGTTTGAGTTATACAAAGCGCTGCGCACAGAGCCTGTGCCGTTTTTTCCGGTAAGTGGTTATGAATACGTCAAAAGCGGCGGCGATATAACAAAAGCAATGAGCAAATTTAGCCCGCAATACATAGGGCGAGGCGAGGGCGAAAATCCGTATATTCGCTTAACGGTGCAATCGCTAAACGACTGCCAAGACGAATTTATAAAATGGAGTGATAAATTGCTCATCCCATTATTTGAACACGCAAAGGAGAGTGACCATGCAAGCGCTTAATCCTCTTACTATGCCGCTCATAGGTCAAAGTTTAATAGAAGCCAGTGCGGGTACCGGTAAAACTTATACAATTACGGGGCTGTATTTACGTTACTTACTAGGTATGCAAATAGAAGGTGAGTTAAATACGCCGCTCAGTGTTGAGCAAATTTTGGTAGTAACCTTTACCGACGCTGCCACTCAAGAAATTAAAGACCGCGTACGCAGCCGAATTATTGCTGCGCGCGACGCACTGCTTGGGCAAAACCCAAACGACGAACTCATTGAAGGCGTAATTGCCAAAATTGACGATAAACACCGCGCCTTTGATTTACTCGATGCAGCTGCTAAATCAATGGACGAAGCCGCTATTTTTACTATTCATGGCTTTTGTCAGCGGATGTTAAAACAACATGCGTTTGAGTCGGGTGTGGCGTTTAATCTCGAATTTATTTTAGATGAGCGCGACATACTGCTCGAAACTATTAAAGATTTTTGGCGTGCGTTTGTATACCCACTTAATAAAGAACGCACCGATGCTATTTTAGATGTATTTGCCGCACCCGAGGCTTTATTCGTTCAAGTGGCGAGCATTTTAAATAAAGCTAATGCGCACATTACGCCACAAATAAATTTAGACGATGTGTGGAAAGCCCGCGACGAGTACATAACCCGTGTACCTGCATTTAAAAAAGCGGTGTTAGAGCAAGAGTTTATAGGTGCTATTAAAGGCTCGGGTTTAAGCGGGTCTAAAACGCCAGCACGAAAAGGCAGCCTGAGTGCGCTTGAAATATTTTGTTTAGGCGGCGATTTGTTTTTTGAATTTGGCACTAGCAAGTATTCGTTTGAAGTGTGGAGTACAGAAAACCTGAGCGATGTAGCTAATTATAAAAAGAATCAGCCATTATTTGTGCACCCATTACTAAGTCAATTTGACGAGCTTGCCGCCCTTAATAACACCATAAACCAAGGGCTTAAAATAGCGGTTGTACAACACGCAGCACGCTGGGTAAAAGCCGCAATAGTTAAGTGCAAGCAAGAGCAAAGCGTTATCACCCCAGATGACTTATTGACCAATTTACACAGTGCGCTTAATAACGAGCAAGGCGACGTACTGGCGCAAAAAATTGCGCAGTTGTTTCCGGTTGCCATGATTGATGAATTCCAAGATACCGATCCGATTCAGTACGGTATTTTTAGTAAAATTTATGGGCAACAAAATACCACGCTTGCCATGATAGGCGATCCCAAGCAGGCTATTTATGGCTTTAGGGGAGCGGATATTTTTACGTACATTGGCGCAAAAGAAGCTGTACAGATTGATCAGCAATTTACGCTGGGTACTAACTTTCGCTCAAGCACCGATATAGTAAATAGCGTTAATAGTTTATTTGGCAAACACGCTAATAGCTTTATTTATAACGACGCTATACCCTTTAACGCAGTAGCTGCTAAAGGTAAAAAAGCGGATGACTCTTTTTTAATTGATGGCAAACCCGCTACCGCATTCGAATTTAATGTATTTGTGGATGAAGCCGCCGATGAAAAAAACAAACCAACCAACAAAGGTGTAGGGCAAGCACATTTAGCCACTCACTTTGCTAATAAAATAGTGACCCTGCTTGAAAAAGCAAAACAGGGGGATGCGTGTATTGGCAGTACCCCTGTAAGCGCTGCAGATATATGTATATTAGTGCGCGACCGTGTTGAAGCGCAAATAATGAAAAAAGCGCTTAGTGAAGCCAAAATAGCCAGCGTGTATTTATCGCGAGAAAGCGTTTTTAGCCAAGAGCTTAGCCATCACCTACTTAACTTTTTAACAGCGCTGCATGGTCAATATGACGAGTCATTGCTGCGCGGTGTTTTAGCCGGACCACTATTTTGTTTAAGTTATAACGAAATACACGCACTCGCCGATGATGAAAATAAATGGCAAGAGCATTTAAACTTTTTTGCACAACTTAGCCACATTTGGAACAAGCAAGGCGCTATGGCAATGCTTGAGCGCTTAATGAGCCATAACCAGCTTAGCGCTAAATGGCAAGGGTTAGGATATAACGTTGAGCGTTGGCTGACGGACTTTAGGCACTTGGGCGAAATACTTCAGCAAAAACAAATAGAGCTTGAAGGTACGCTGCGTTTACTGCGATGGTTTGCACAAAAGGTAAGCCAACAAGACGGCGAAACAGTACAAGTGCGCCTAGAAAGTGACGCCAACTTAGTTAAAATTGTCACTATGCATGCCTCAAAAGGGCTTGAATACCCTTTGGTATTTATGCCGTTTGCCAGTGGCTATCGCGAAACAAAAGAAGCGCTTTATCACGATAACGGCAAGCTAATTTACGATTTAAGTAAAGACGAAGATGCCCTTCAAAAAGCAGAACAAGAACGCCTAGCTGAAGATTTACGCCTGCTTTATGTAGCACTTACTCGCGCCGTGCATTTTTGTGCGCTTGGTGTTTATAACATAGGGCAAGGACAAAGTAGCCGCTTGGCTATGCAAAGTAGTGCACTAGGGCATGTGTTATTTGCAGGGCTTGAGCTTGCCAGTAGCCAAGCATGGCGCACGCATTTAAGTGAGTTTTGCGACGCTAATAGCGCGATGAGCTATCAGCAATTTACCTCACACACATTATTAGAGCAGGGAACACTTTGTTTTAATAACAGTGAAAGTGCGCAGCAAACGTTAAGTGTTAATAAAGTAACAGCAAATATTGAGCGAAACTGGCGAGCAACCAGCTTCAGTGCGTTGAGCTTTAAAAAGCACAGCGACCAATTAGCCCCAGGGCGAAGTGATGAAGATCACGAAAAAGACGAGTTTGCAGTGCAAGAGGACGAACTACCATCACCTTATAGTTTTCCTAAAGGGGCAAAGCCTGGTAGCTGTTTACACGAAATATTTGAACAAATAGATTTTACTAGCCCAATGGTTCACCCAACTAATACCGAGCAAAACTTATCTGAGGTAGTTAAGCGCAGCCTTGAAAAGTACCACATAGGTGATCAATGGCGAGAAGTGGCTGAAAAATGGGTGCTTGATGTTCTTGCGTGTCCTCTAGATGAGGGGCTTCTTTCATTAGGTGTGCTTACACCCAATGATTGCCTAGTCGAAATGGAATTTAATTTACCTCTTGAGAGTTTAAGTGCACCTAAGCTAAACGAAATGCTGGTTAAACATTTTGGCTTTACGCAAAGTAAGCTTGAATTTTCGCACGTAAAGGGCTTGTTAAAAGGCTTTGTCGATTTAATATTTTGCTACCAAGGCAAATATTATATTTTAGATTATAAGTCTAATTATTTAGGTAGCACGCCAGCTGATTACGAGAGCGACATGCTTGAGCAAGCGATGAGCAGTCATCAGTATCATTTACAGTATTTAATTTACACCGTAGCACTGCATCGTTTATTAAAACAACGTATAGCTGATTACTCAATAGAAACCCATTTAGGCGGTGTGTATTATACTTTTTTACGGGGAATGCCGGCAGGGCAAGGCGTGTACTTTAAAAAGCTAACTGAAGAACAAGTGATTATTTTAGATGGCTTATTTAGCCAAGGAGCCATGCTATGAGCGATTTAAATGAACAACCTGGCTTGTTTGACGATATAGAAGAGACACTTAATAATGAGGCAGCAGAGCCTCTTACTTCAAAAAATGTAGCACAAGATACCCCATTAGAGGACATTGTGTTAAATAATACGATTACCAAAGTGCCGTTACTTGAGTATTTATTAGCGCAAAATCGACTACGTGTGGTTGATGTTAAACTCGCAGAATTACTGTGTGCTAATGACATTGAGCAAACTCATAATGAGCTGTTTTATATTATTTTATTACTGTGCTTATCGCAGCAAAGCCAGCATAGCTGTCTAACTTTAAATGAGGTTGACTGGAGCAATCCTTTTAACTTGCGCAACAGTGACTTTAATAAACTCGATGGCAATGTACCCAGTACGTTAAGCCCGTTTAGTGATGACTTTAACGTACATACGGCGCTTAATTATTTACAAAGCCATGAAAGCGTGGGCGAAAATAAACCACTGCAACTGTTTAACGAGCGACTTTATTTTGCGCGCCTTGCCGGTTATGAGCAAACACTCGCGGATAGACTATTAAGCATGAGCGAGCGAAAGCTCAATATTAATAATGAAGTATTGGCTGAACTTTTAAATACCTATTTTCCTGCAGATTCTGCAATTGAAACTGATTGGCAAAAAGTGGCGTGTGCGATTGCGGCCACCAAAGGCTTTAGTGTGATCACGGGTGGCCCAGGTACAGGTAAAACTACCACAGTGACTAAGTTGCTGGCTATTTTGCAGTCACTTTATGAAACAGCACCCCTTAGTATTAAGCTGGTGGCCCCTACAGGTAAAGCTGCTGCACGTTTAAGTGAGTCTATTTTGGGCGCTAAAAATAAGCTCACAACGATTCCTGATGATATAAAAACGCTGATCCCGCAAAGCGCTCAAACTATTCATCGCTTATTAGGCGTAAAACCGTTTACTAATAAATTCAGACATAACAAAAGCAATCCGCTGCATTTAGATGTACTAATTATTGATGAAGCCAGTATGGTCGATTTATCGCTGATGGCTAAATTAATAGAAGCATTGCCTACGCACGCGCGATTAATACTCCTAGGTGATAAAGATCAGCTTGCCTCGGTAGATACCGGCAGCGTAATGAGCGATTTATGCCAAGGTTTAACACTTGGGCAAACGCCAAGCTACTCGCAAGCACGTTGTGATGAGCTAAATAGCTTATGTTTTAATAATGAGCCTAAGCTCGTAGCGCAAAGCGTGAGTGAATTTAAACTCGCAGATTGCGTTGCCTTTTTACAGCACAGTTATCGATTTGATGCACAAAGCGGCATTGGTCAACTCGCACTTGCGGTAAACACCAATAACACCGGTATTTTAAATTACGTAGAGCAAGAAAGTGTTGAAGGGCGTTTTAACGATGTAATTTTAGATTACGACTTTGTAGCAAAACCAATTGAAAAGCTCGTTAAAAGTGCAGCAAGTCATTATGCAAAATATCTTAACTTAATTGCCCAAGGTGCAGATGTTGCGCAGGTGCATGCTGCTTTTGCTAGTTATCAGCTTTTAGCTGCGGTACGAGAGGGCGATTACGGCGTGCATAGCTTAAATCAGCGGATAGAGCGCGTATTGCAACAGCAAGGTTTAATAACAGTTAGCCCTAATACTCATCATTATACAGGCATGCCCATTATGGTGACTCAAAACGATTACCAGCTTAAGTTATTTAACGGCGATATTGGTATTTTAATGCCCGATAGAAGTAATCAGCTCAAAGCCATATTTATTGATGAGCAAGGTAACCAACGAGCATTTTCGCCAGCACGACTACCTGCACACGATAAAGTATATGTAATGACTATTCATAAATCACAAGGCTCAGAATTTAGCTACACCGCTATGGTACTGCCACCGCTAAAACAAGCCCGTATGGGGATCAACAGGCAATTAGTGTATACGGGAATAACCCGCGCTAAAAACACCTTTGAGCTGGTTGCAGATAAAAAAGTACTGCAACTAGCGATGAATAAAAGCGTATCGAGAGCATCGGGTTTGTATCAAAGATTGAAGTTATAAATAACCTGAACACTGCTTAAGAGATTTACTAACCTATTGAATCATGGTGATATTTAAATTTTTTCTCTAGCCAGAGATTTTCAGTGGAAACAAGGCGAATTTACGCGTCAATAGCGGGCCTATTGCGAGTAAATTCAACGCAGTTAGCGCTGAAAATAGCTGCTTGAGATAGATTTATTATCCAGAGTTTAGGTTATTTAGTTAAACAACAATTTCGTCCTTAAACTACTTAGTCTGGTACGGCCTATAGGGAGCTGTTCACCGGTATGAAGTTGCACGTTATATTTGCTGCCTTCTTCACTGAGTAATGCCTTAATGTTAGATATTGGCAATACATACGAGCGGTGTATCCGGATAAAGTCTGGGCTCAATAACGCGAGTAATTTATCTAAATTCTTATCGTGTAAAATTTGTTTAGTGCCTCTGTTTTGCTGGGCTTTAGTTACAATCACACTGTAATGGCCGTCAGCTTTGATATAGAGAATATCTTCTATTGGAAGTAATTCGATTTTTCCTAAATATTTATAGGTTAAGTATTTGCTAGCCCCATTATGCTGCTGTTGTAACCGGTTTATTGCCTTTTTAATACGCTCTTGAGTAAATGGCTTCGCTACAAAATCGAGTACGCCAATATCAAACGCGTCAATCGCTCGATCGCTATTAGCAGAAACAATAATTGTGTGGAAGCTCTCACAGAGGGTGTGCTTTAATAACTCAAAACCATCTTTTCCTTGCAGGTTTAAATCTAAAAATAAAACATCAATAGGGTGATCGGCTAAGTAATCGTAGGCGTCGTCAAGATTAGTGCAAATATGCAATTCGATTTTTTGTTCATCAAAGGCGTTCTCAATAAAGCGCTTTAATCTTTTTGCTACCATAAATTCATCTTCAACCATTAATACTTTTTTCATAGGGGATCCTTGAGGTTGCTATTATTAGCACGGTGATCATCATAATCTATTAACGGCGTTGATATTTTTGTAACCCATTGTTGCTTTTCAATATTCTGAAATAAAGACCATTGATTAGAAAAGCTTTCATTTAACCTTGCTGCTATGTATTTATTACCAATACCTGCGCCTATTTTAGTCTGTGTAGCATTTTTGTTTGAATTATGAGTAATCGCATTTATAGGGACGATAAACGTTAAATACTGCGTGTTATTTATTATTTTTTGCTCAAAAAAGAAGGTAATATGGCCTTGTTGGTAATGGTTATGCGAAATTGCGTTTTCTATTAATGTTAAAATAATACCCGGTGGAATGCAGTTGTTCGGGTGAGATATATCCACTCTTAGGGAGTAATTTATATTTGAGCGATATGTCATAACTTTTAAGTGGGAACGACATAAGTCGATTTCATCTTGGAGATTGATTATTTTTTTTGCAGACAGTTGCGCCATAAATCTAAACTCATCCGCTAAGGCGTGTATAAATTTTACCGCTGTTGCAGGTGAGTCTTCAATCCACTCTTCAACAGCTGTTAATGTGTTTAAGATAAAGTGAGGTTGTAGATTACGTTTGACTAATTCAAGCTCAAGGCGACTTGCATTAATTTTACTTTGTTCAAGTTGTTTGGTATTAGCACTCATGGTTTGTGCAAGGGTGTAGAGCATTAAAAAGATTAACCCAGCAAAAGAGAGGAAAAAGTACTGATCCATGTATGAATAACTATTTATAAAAATAGGTGCAATGAATAGAGCTAAACCCAAAACCATTAATTTTGCATTGGCTTGTTGCGTAATGATAGCTTTGATACAAATGCACACAGCACTAAAAACGCCCACTAAAAATACATATAAGCTTCTATTGTCATATCCACCAACCGCGATTAACAACACAGCTTGCAAGCAAATAACAAATGCTAGCCATATTGTACGATTTGTTTTTGATAATTTAAAAAACCATGCAAAAAAACAGGTGAAAAGCAGTGAAATTAAGCACGACAATGCTAAAACTATTTGTAAGCGAGGAATTTGCCAATCGTAAGGGTAAGGCATAAGACCACGCCATGATTCTACAAAAATAAGAACCAAAATACTTAAGCATAATATGCTAAATATTAAGTAGCTGGGTTGGCGGTAACTAGTAATAAATACAATCAATGAGTACAAAGCAATTAAGAGTAAGGCGCTGGTCATTATCAACGGTAAACTGGCTTTTTTATAAGGCAGCTGTATTAAATAGTCATATTCTGTTATCGCACTTGTAAACGAGACATAATCTACCTCAGAAGAAACGCGCTGATTAGAAATACGTAAACTTAAAGTATGTGTGCCTTTATCAGTTGCAGTATTAGGCAACAGCATTATTTTATCGATCAGGCCCGCAACTTCAGTGTGTTGAGAATCACCTACAAGGCCATTTTTACCTATTAAAACACCATCCCAATAAGCCTCAAACGATCCCAAAATACTAATAAACAAACCTAGCGAAGACGAGGGCTTTTTTTCAAAATTAAAGTCCATTTGCACCCATCGAATATTTTTTGAATTTTTAATACCGTGAAATGTATTTTTTTGCCACACAGAGCGGTTTACGATAGGTAATGAATAAGCAATATCGTCATCATCAATTAAATAATAGTGCTCGGCAAAGATAGCATCAGGCTCTTGCGCATAGGTAGCGAAGCTTGTAAAAAATAAAACGAATATGAGCTGATACTTAAGCATTGTGTTCCCTCTTTTATATTCCCCATCTTAGCAATAAAAAAGGAAAACATTCGAGGTGTTGAGGAATTATACGAGCCGTTCATGCATAAGTTGCTTATTTAAGTCGGCTAATGCGCCACACTGAGGTTTACTTTACAGAACGAGATGCTCCTATGGCTATTAAAAAAACTATCATGACTTTGAGTAAATGTTGCGCAGCGCTAAGTTTAATTGTGGCTAGTGTGTGTGTCGCTAACACTCAAAAGACGCAACTATCTATAACTGGTAATACACATCAATTAACTACTTTTACGTCACCGGTAGGTGAAGAATATAGTTATCAGCAGTTTATTGATAACTACAAAATACCAGGGCTAAGTTTTGCTGTTATTGATGATTATAAAGTGATTTATACTAATTTTGCAGGCGTTAAAGATACTAAAAGTAAGCAGAAAATTGATCAATTTACTGCTTTCTCAACGGCATCTATTGCAAAACCTGTCACTGCAACAATTGCAGCAATGCTCGCAGAGCAAGGTAAATTAGATTTAGATACACCTGTGAGTAACTATTTAAAACGCTGGGTGTTACCTTCATCAGTGTTTGAGTCATCAAAAAACCTTTCTATTCGGCAGTTGTTGTCGCATACCGCAGGGATGAGCCAAGGCGGGTATGCTGACTTTCATTTAGGGGATGATATTCCAACCCTTATAGATGTGCTTGAGGGTAAAAAGCTACCACGATATAAACGTCCGATTTCGATGCTATTTGCCCCTGACACTGATTGGCAATACAGTGGCGGAGGGTATGTAATAGTACAAGTTGCGATTGAAGATATAACCGGTAAACCATTGCAAGCATTAGCTCAAAAGATGCTATTTGATCCATTAGGTATGAAAAATACAACGATGTATCAAAATGGAGATAAACAATTTTTAACTAATGTTGCGAAGGTTCATGATCGTCAGCAGCAGGTTATAAGAGATGGCATACCAATTTGTCCGCAAATAGCACCATCTGGGCTATGGAGTACGCCACAAGACATGGCCAAATTCACAATTGAATATCAAAAGGCGCTAGCAGGTAAAGTAACGTCGGTTATTTCAACATTCGTAGCACGTACCACAACGGATATTCACACGCTTAAAAAAATAGGTGGGTGGTCACCGGGTTGGATGAGATTTGAGGCCAAAGGTAATCTAGAGTGGTTCTCGCATGGAGGCTCAAACACTGGTACTGGCGGGCATATTATGTCAACAATGCAAGGTGGTAAAGGCATTATGGTTTTTATGAATGCGACAACAGAGCACAGAAACCCTGCAATAGATGCGTTTATTGACAGTACGATAAAAAAAATGAAATGGGCACGTGTAATTTCAGCAACAGCAAAACCCCCCAAGCATCAAATAGAGAAAATGCTCGGCAGGTATTTATCTCAGTTTGATCAAATAGTGACGATTACATTATCAAAATCCGGTAACGACTTGATATATGAAGATCCCCTTCTAAACAAAAAAGGCGTTAAAATGCATTATCAAGGAAGTGGGATGTTTGCTGTAGATAATAACCCTAATCAGATAAGTGTTGTAATGAACCCTTTATCTAATAAATATTTTTTAGTACTAAATAATGTCGGGAGTGGTTTAACTGAGCGTGCGATGCGCAAACTTGAAAAAGATGAACAACTTCCTTTTGAAGTAGCAAAACACGCTGATTTTATAAGCACATTAAAGGCATATAAAGCATGGAAAAAAAACTATCCTGATTCAAAATTTCTTTCAGCTAATGCAATTAATAATGCCGGATATAATGCGTTAGGTAACAAGGACTACCAAGTAGCTATAACGCTTTTTAGGGTTTATAGCCATCTATATCCTGATGATGCAAATGCATTTGATAGTTTAGCAGAAGCGTACATGCTCTTTGGAGATACTGTTAATGCGATAGCAAACTATGAGCAATCTTTGCAATTGAACCCACAAAATGCAAATGCAGAAAAGATGATACATACTCTTAAAAAGCAATAAGTAGTTATAGATTTAGAATGTGGAATAGCGGGTGTTAAATCTTTTTGATAAACACCCGCTAAACTAAGCATTGCTAAAGGCAAAGGGCTTTTGAAGTAGTTTATAAGTATTTTATTGTAAAGCGGTTCAAAACAGCCAAAACACTGGCATAAAGTGAAATAAGTAAAAGCTTCAATATGCTATCGCCATGTTCAATCATTACATTGACAGTTCCCATACTCACGCCACACGATAAACATAATAAAACACTCAGTACGTTTATATTTTTAAATACATTGCCAAGAACAAAGCTTGTCAATGTAGCTGCTATACAAGCTACCGCATAACTTGCAACATTTAGAAGTTGCCATTGTTGATGGGTCAGTAGCAATATAGATGCACTAACGAAGCACAGAATACCAATTAACAATGAAAATTTAAGTGCACTGTTACTAAGGGCAACTTTAACTGCGTGACTCCCATTATAAATTGGTAAAGTGGTGAGTAATTCCCACGATTGTGAACGTTGTGCTTTTGCCCATTGGCATAACGTAACCGCAGCTAACAGCATTAATGTTAAAGCGAATAATACATGCTCTGCAATGTTATAAAAAAAGTTTATCACTATTGCTATGATAGAAAAGAGCACTAATAAAATAATGTATTGCGATAAACTAGATCCAACAAAATAACTCAATGGGAATAGTTGTTTATTTATGGCTGTGCCGTAATTTGATAAAAATCCACTTGGTACGGGCGACCAACCTGACTGAAGTCCTTGGCGGTAATTTACAAGTGCATCGGCTTGCCATATATAGGGCATACCTAATTTGTTTTTACATAGTAAAATTAGACTTAAAACCAGTAAGGAGCATGGTATTAACCACAAAGGTAAGTGTTCAAAAAAGATAGATATAATAATTGTGAATGTGAATGCTAAATAACAACATGTTGTAAATAAGTGGCTTGTAACGCGGCAAGTAAACCAAATACTTAAGCCCAAGGTGTTTGCTAGTAACAGCATGTTGATGTTATTTAAGCTAGGCGATAGGGCAATACTACACAGCAGAATGAGGTTTATTAAGGCAATAAAGACTTTACCTTGAAACATTACATGTTTGCAGTAATCAGCGACTAAGCATTGCCATTCAGTTGCTTGCATTCGAATACTTTGCCATGCAAGCGCACAATAAGCACACACAACAGCAAATATCATCATCATAGTTGATAACGATTCCACACGAATAAAAATGATACATGCGGCTGCGGCTAAAATAGCCTGAATTAAGTAGCTGGCACAGCCCAAATCTTTAAACCAAAAATTGAGACTACCCTGATACCAAGGTCGTTTTACTGCATTCATCATCCATGCAGCTCCACAAATAGTTGCTCTAGTGATAAATGGTTGATGGCAAGTGCGCCCGGAATAGGCTCTCCTTGGTAGCCATAAATAATGGCTGAGTTTGCTTGCAAATTAAGCACGCGGTAGGGACTTAGATCGATGTTTTGCTCTGTAAAATTGACTCTTCTGATGGTATCGCGTACGACATCTAATTCGTCAATCAAGATAAGCTCGGCGTCTTTTATTAGGGCTATATGACTGGCTACACGTTCTATATCGGATGTGATATGTGAGGAAAATAAAATACCAGAGCCTGAGTCTAATGCTAAGTCGAACAAGTCGCCCATAAACTCGCGTCGTGCTATTGGATCCAAACTGGCTACTGGTTCATCTAAAATAAGTAATTTGGGATGATAAGCCATAGCCATGATCAGCGCTAAAGTTTGACGTTGGCCGATAGATAACTCGTTAATTGCAGCATCAGTCGCCAGCTCAAACCGTTTGAGCCATTTAGCTTCTAATTGCAGATCCCATGTAGGGTAAAAGCTGCGGTGTAGTGCCAAAGCGTCAGCGACCTTAAAGCCTTCATAACCAAATGTTTGTTGTGGCACATAACCTATTTGGGCTTTACTTTGTGCGCTGAGCTTATCACTGGGTTCACCAAAAACACGTATCTCACCTTGATCAGGTGCTATCAACCCAAGCGCACTGCGTAATAATGTCGTTTTACCTGCACCATTTTTACCCAGTAAACCAATGACCATACCTGGCTCTAAAGCAAGCGAAACATTGTTTAATACACTGCGTTGGTCATAGCTTTTATAAATATTATTGTAGCTAAGAAGGGGCTGTTCCATGTTTATAATTTCCATCGTTTTTTTATAAGCTCGACGAGCGCTTCTTGCGATACATCAAGCTGTTTTGTTTGTTGAACGAGTTGATCGATAGCCTTAAAAAGCAAGGTGTCTTGTTGATCAGGTTGTTGCGATGTTTTTTGTGCCACACGGGTGGCTTGACCGCGACGACGCTCTAACCAGCCTTGATCGACCAATTGACCGATTGCACGTGATACCGTCATCGGGTTTACAGCAAAGTGATCTGCTATTTTACGCACTGATGGCAGCTCTTCACCGGTTAATAATTGCCCGCCCACAATCAAGCGCACAATTTGCTCATGCAATTGTTTATAGATTGGATCGCCATTATTAGGGTTGACATTAATAAATTCTAGCATTACTCTTTCTCTACTGTATTAATACATTAATACACCGATACACTAAGGTTAAGTTATCATATTGAGTGTAAAATGCAACAAGGGAAAGATTAATGAAAATCATGTTTAATTTACGTAAAAGCCTGATAAAGCTTACAATATTACCAATATTATTGGCCGGCTCAACAGCTGTATTAGCTGATAATAATAAAAAAAACCAACCATTACTCACACCTTGCTACATGGAAGGGCTTGCTGATAGGTTGATGTGCGGCAGTATTAGCCAGTCTTTATCGCAAAATCCGGCGGATGGTAATATTGATATCCACTTTGCTGTAATTCCAGCTATTAAACCAAGTTACCCTGACGAAGCCATTCTTGGTTTTGCCGGAGGTCCAGGGCAAGGCGCAATTGATCTCGCTGCTATCTTTAATAGAAACTTACAATTTGCCCGTGAAACACGCGATATAGTATTGATTGATCAGCGTGGCACGGGTTATTCAAATAAGTTGCAGTGTGACAGTGATGATTTACAAACGCAGTTTGCATTTAATGAAGCCTTTGCTGATTTACCTGCTCTGGGCGCGCAAGACACGCAAAAGTGTAAAGATAAGCTCAATATTGATTTAAGTCATTTCACTACACCCATTGCCGCTAAAGATTTTGAAGCGGTACGAAAAGCGCTTGGCTACAAAGGGTTTCATCTATATGGGGTGTCCTACGGCACGCGAATAGCGCAAGAATATACGCGTCAATTTTCAAGTTCAGTGATCACCAGCACGCTTGATGGTGTTGTACCTATGCAACAAAGTTTAGCTGCCATTGGTGAGGCTATTGATAGCTCGCTTGCGGCCCTATTTAGTCGTTGTGAAGCCAACGCACAGTGTGCTCAGCAATACCCTGATTTGAAAACTGAGTTTACAGCTTTATTGGCTAAACTCGATGCTCAACCAGTCGAGGTGCAGGTTTTACATCCGCGTACACATGAGACTATTACACTCGCTGTTACAAAAACAAAGTTTTTCGGGGCAATACGTATGGCTTTGTATAGTCATTCACGTCGTGCGATTGTGCCACTGGTGATTACACAAACTGCAAAAGGTAATTATTCAGCACTTGCGGGTTTAATGGCAGGGGTTGATATGTCAGAAATGCTCGCCATGGGTATGCATAACGCCATCGTTTGTGGCGAAGATTGGCCACAATTAAATACACAAACCCGTCAGCAATATAATAAAACGTATGTGGGCAGCTTGATGATAGAGGGGCTCGATATTATGTGCCCAATATTAAATGTAACAGCCGTAGATAAATCATTTTATCAACCGCTTAACAGCTCAACACCTACGTTACTGTTATCTGGTGAGCGTGACCCAGCAACACCGCCAAGTTGGGCTGAACTTGCTATGGTAAGCATGAGTGAAGCAACGCATTTGGTATCACCCACGGCAACTCATGGGATCGGCTCGCAAACGTGTGCGCCTAAAATAATCGCCCAATTTATTGATCAAAAAAATATGCAAGATATTAATACCGACTGTATCAAAGATAAAAACGATAAACAGTTCTTTATGAATATCAATGGTGTTGCACCAATGCATACTCAGACCGCAACTTTAAACGCACAAGACAAGGAGTAAACCATGATTAAAGTAACTAACTTAACAAAGAAAATTGGTGATGTTAATGCGTTAAACGATCTTAGCTTTAGCGCACAAAATGGTAAAATAACGGGTTTACTTGGCCCCAATGGTGCGGGCAAAACAACGTGTTTAAGAACGGTGTTTGGTTTGCTAAAAGCAGATAAAGGTACAGCTGAGATTGATGGTATTGATGTTGCAAAAAATCCAATGGCAGCTAAACAAAATTTGGGATTGTTTCCTGATCCTTGTGGATTGTATGAGAGATTAACGCCCAGAGAATATATAACCTTTTTTGCGCAGTTGAGCGGGATGTCAGAGGTTGCGGCAAAAGAAGCGACAGCAAAAGTGCTCGAAAAATTAAGCATGGATGATATTGCAGATCGTCGTTGCCAAGGGTTTTCACAGGGGCAGCGTATGAAAACAGCACTGGCTCAAGCGGTTGTGCATAACCCATCAAACATTATTTTAGATGAACCAACACGTGGTTTGGATGTTATGAGTACACGTATTTTAAGAGAGTTATTATTGCTACTTAAAGCGCAAGGGCACTGCGTACTGTTTTCATCGCATGTTATGCAAGAAGTGGCTGCATTGTGCGACCACGTGGTGATTATGGCCAATGGTAAAGTGGTTGCAGAGGGCTCAGTAGAGTCGTTATGTGAGCGAACAGGTAAAGACAGTTTAGAAGAAGCATTCATAGACTTGATAGGCAGTGACGAAGGAATTGCAGCATGATTAATTTATTAAAAGTGTTATATAAAAAAGAAGTCATGGATGCCAGTCGTGACAAACGTTCAGTATTGGCAGGACTTTATTATGCAATTGGTGCCCCGCTTGGCATATGCATACTTTTTACATTGCTATTACAACAGCTTGCATCGCCTGATGCATTAAAAATAACGATTGAAAATAGTCTTTCAGCACCTAACTTAGTGGCTCATTTAAAAAACAATGATATCGCAATGGGAACGGATAATACGGATAGCAAATTAAAGCCAATTATATTGCAAATAAGTGATGATTATCAGAAGAATATGCGCGAAGGTCGCCCAGCGACTGTAACGCTCATTGCAGATAAATCAGATGATAAGCTACGTAAACATATTCAACGCGTGGAAAAAACGCTTGCTTTGTATAATTCTGAAGTGGCTAGCTTAAGATTAATCACACGGGGTGTCGACCCGCAACTAATGAGAGTGCTTGCGGTTGAGGTCAATGATCAAGCAACACCTGATTCTAAAGGGGGTATGTTCTTGGGGATTGCAACTCTATCAATGATTTTAACTGTATTTTATGCTGCAATGAACCTGGCAATAGATACCAGTGCTGGGGAGCGTGAACGTAATTCTTTATCATTATTGTTAAGTCACCCATTAAGTAGCTTACACATTGTATTAGCAAAATCGGCGGCGATAGCTACATTCTCTATGCTGGGATTAGCGATCATTCTAGTGGTGTCGAAGTTTTCTTACGGTATGGTGCCGTGGCAGCAGCTAGGGTTTAGCGTAACCATTACACCGTCATTTATGCTTTTTTGTGCCGTAGTGTGTTTGCCAATTGCATTTATGTCAGCCAGTTTGCAGGTGTTTGTTTCGTTTACGGCAAAATCATTTAAAGAGGCGCAATCTTACGTGACGATGGTGTTATTTATTCCGATGGCATTAAGCATGGTAACGACTTACGATATTGCGACAGATATTGTGCAATGGTTACCTATTGCTGCGCAGCAATTTGCACTCATGGAGTTTATTAAAGGCAACCCAATACCGGTGCCACAATTAGTGCTATCAACATTGATTACAATTATATTGTTTGGCGTATTTAGTTATTTAAGTAGCCGTATGCTTAAAAGCGAAAAAGTAGTATTTGGTTTGTAAGTTTAAAAACCTTAAAAACATATTAAAAGCGGCCGTTGAGCCGCTTTTAATATGGAATGCGATTAAAGTGAAGTGATTGGCTTATCGCCATCGAATAACTCAAAGATGCTATTTTCGTTTGTTGAATGGTTGGCTATTTGTAATAGCGCATTCGCAACGTTTTCTCGACTGATTTTAGCCTCATTTCGCTCACTGGGTTGTTGTGTGGTAATTTTTAGTGAAGCATCTTCGTCGGTGAGTGAGCCTGGGCGTACGATTGTATAATTTAAGCCACTATTTATTAAATGCTCATCAGCCATGTCTTTTGCCACTAAATAAGGTTTTAAATCGCTTTGGATTGCATCCGGGTTATCTGCACCAATTGAACTGACCATGATTAAGCGCTTAATGCCATATTGTTTTGCATAATTTACGGCTTTAGTTGCCGCCCATAAATCAATTAATAACGTTTTATCATCACCCGTACTACCACCTGAGCTTGCGGTAGGTATTACGATGACACTCATCTTAATTTTTGTACTTTTAAAAGTTAAAGACTACGTTTTAGTTAGTTCAAATAGTAGTTAGGGTGTTAGATTGCAATCGTAAGAAAGCGTCAAGTAAGTTTGATTGATACAAACCATTATCACTTTATTTCACGTTGTGTACGAAGTACATTTTTGTGTGGCGAAGATGACTTTACTGAACAATCTTACGAGCATCGCAGAGGTTAGCATATGCTGTTGTTTACTATGCTGCTGGATAAGCGTATATCGCGCTGCGTACGGCATAAAAAAGCGCTGCTATTATGCAACGCTTTTTAATTTTTAGAGGCCGTTTTTAGAGGGCTACTTTAATTTTGAGCTAAATAATCCAGCACGACTTGGTGATGATCTTTGGTCTTAAATTTATCAAACAAGTGTTTTATTTTACCGTCTTGGCCGACTAAAAAGGTAAGGCGGTGAATACCTTCGTATTCTTTTCCCATAAATTTTTTGTAACCCCATACCCCAAATGCTTCTGCAGTAGCGTGATCTTCATCGGCTAGCAAGTCAAAGTTAAGTTCTTTTTTTGTTTCAAAGTTTTTAAGACGTTTAACTGGATCTGGGCTAATACCTACAACACGGGTGTTAAATTTAGCAAGCTCAGCATGTTTATCGCGTAAGTTCTCGGCTTGTACAGTACAGCCAGGTGTAGAGGCTTTTGGATAAAAATAAACGAGAACTTGTTGCTCTTTTAAAATCGACGTTAAGCTAATTGATTCGTCGTTTTGGTTTTGCAAACTAAAAGCAGGGGCTGCGTCGCCAGCTTGTAATGGGCTGATTTTTTTCATGTTGGTATCCTTAACGAATTCGTTTAAAAATATAATCTACGTTTAATGTGTGCGAAAGGCTTTCAAAACTAACTTTAAATTGATCTATATCTACGTCAACAGGAATATTAAACTCAAGTTCACAACGCATTTTTGTATCAGTATTTTCATCATAGGTATCTGATTTTAATGAACAAATGCTAATGTGGTTGTCGGCAAAAAAACGCGTCACTTTGCTCAGAGTACCTGGCGTATCTATTCCTGTGTATTCTAAAGTGTACCCTGCGCAAAACTCACTAGGTGTGTGGCTTAATGTGCGCTTCATCATGGTAAGCAAGCCAAGCTCCATCGCTTTGGTGGGGAGCACGTGTTCAATACGGCTGATTGCTGACATATCGCCACTTAGCAGCATTATAAAGGTAAATTCGCAGCCTAAAATAGCAATACGGCTGTCAATTATATTGCAATGGCAATCACTTACTAATTGTGTAAGTTCGCTTACAATACCCGGCCTATCTTCGCCAATAGCAGTTAAAACAATTTGATGATTTGAAAATGCAGTCATGGGTAAAAATACCTAAGTTACTTGGATTATAACAACTGGGTTGGCAACAACATTAAATACACACAATAAGTTGCACGGCGGCGAAGTTTAACACAAAACCTTACCTAAACTACAACACCGACTAATTAAGCACTTTTAAAGTACGGTGTTTCTTGTTTTTACTGGCACAGGAAAGTACCATAGCTAAAATTTGTTTATTTGCACTTAGATTTTTCTAAGTTGAAGTGCTGAACTTTATTGCAATTAGACAGCCAAATAATAATGTAGAGTTAATATTGACTTTACACTGAACCAAATCGGCGTAACCCACTCATATTTTTGTTAAAACAATTAAAGGGTACGCTAAGGAGAATTATCTGTGCAGTATTGGATCCCAAAAGCACTTGCAGTAAGTGTATTGGTAAGTTTATCAGGGTGTAGTGTATTTACTAATAGTGCACATAGTGAGCGTAATTACCGCACACATGAGCCTGTGAAGGCACCCGCGTCATTATCTCAACCAGCCCAAGATCCGGTTTATAAAATGGAAGTAGGTCAATACGATAATAGCCCCGACGCAACTAATTATCGTCCGCCTGCTCAAGTACTTACCGTAGCTAAAGGCAGTTGGGTTGAAGAAACAGATAAAATAGCGCGTGTTTATTTTGATAAAAGCGATGGTATTGCTGATTTAGATGCGTTTATTTGGGACGCGATTAAATCAGTGCTAGCCAATAATGAGGCAGCGACCACCAAAGAAGATAAACTATTAGGCGTTATTGAAACTGATTGGTACGCAATAATTAAAACTGAGGAAAGCTGGCTTTGGGGCAGCGACAAAAATGCAGACCTAGAAAAATTCAGATTCACAATTGAAGAAAAGTCGCACCAACGAACTGCCTCTTTACGTGTTGAGCTTATTGATTTTAAAGGTGATAACGCACTTACTGATTTGCTAAAACAGCAATTAGAAGTACGTGCGCTCAATCAAGTAGTGAGTGAGTTTGACTATCGTTACCGTCAACTTGAAGTAGAAATGCGTAAACGCCAAGGTGTTATTTCACTTGAAATGGGCTTTGATAATAAAGGTAATGCAGCATTGGTTACTGAGCAGTCTTATGACGCTGTATTCGATCGCTTTTCTGGCTTTTTAGAGCGTTTATCTTTCACGATTGTTGAAATTAACCAAGAGACAGGTTTAATTACTGCCGATTATAGCGCACCAGAAACCAGCGTTTGGGATTCAATTTGGGGTGATGAAATTGCTCAGCTTCCTATTGATGAAGGTCAGTATCAAATTTTAGTAAGTAAAACTAAAGAAGGCGGTACAAGTTTAACGTGGATGGATGACAAGGGTGAAACGCTTGAGCCAGGCACGATGAATGGGCTGCAACAAGCACTAGAAGCCGCTCTCATTAAGCGTGGCATTAAAATTTAAATAATAATAAATTTAACAACAAAAAGGGCGTTAAGCTCTTTTTGTAGTTTTATAGGTTAACAATATGTCTCAATTACCTACCTCAACGCAGTACGATTGGCGTACTTGGTTTACTTTTTTAGTTCCTTCACTTGTTGGCGTTTTTTTGTTTATGACGCCAGTGCCCACTGGTGAAATAATGACAATACCTATCGCGGTAATGGCCAAAGCAATACAGTCTTATTTTTCAGACTCTGCAAAAATTATTATTACAATAACTATCTGTATAACGGGCGTACTGTCATTTATAACGAGTGTGTTTAAACCAAAAGTATTGTGTAACATATTCTTAATTAATCATTTATTTAATGTTAGTTGGATTTGGCTGGTAACGCGTCTTTTTGGTATGGCATTTGTTTTAATGACCACCTTACAAATTGGACCCCATGCTATTATTTCTGAAAATACAGGTGCACTTGTATTAAACGACTTGTTGCCCGTGTTATTTTCTGTGTTTATTCTTGCTGGTTTATTGTTACCACTACTGCTTAATTTTGGGTTACTAGAATTAATGGGCACCTTACTTACTAAAATAATGCGGCCTTTATTTGGCGTACCTGGACGAAGTGCAGTGAATTGCGTGGCATCTTGGTTAGGGGATGGCAGTGTTGGTATTTTAATGACTGCTCGTCAGTATGAAGATAAACATTACACACAACGTGAAGCAGCTATTATTGGAACCACTTTTTCAGCGGTATCCATTACATTTTGTTTAGTCGTTATTGGTCAAGTTAAGCTTGAATACTTGTTTGCTCCGTTTTATTTAACCGTATGTTTAGCGGGTGTAGTCGCTGCTATCATTGTTCCTCGTTTGCCGCCTCTGCGCTTCAAAAAAGATGTATTAATTGATGGTAGTGCACCTGATGCTAACGCAGAGTTAGTGCCGCAAGGTAAAACATTATTAGGGCACTCTTTAGATGTAGCATTGGCTAAAGCGCATAAAGCACCTGGTTTTATAGGTACGGTTAAAGAAGGTTTACATAATGCCTTTGATATGGTGTTTGCGGTATTGCCTGTGGTTATGGCTGTAGGTACATTTGCGTTAATTATTGCTGAATACACGCCTGTTTTTCAATATTTAGGTATGCCGTTCATTCCATTTTTAGAATTACTACAAGTGCCAGAAGCAGAGGCCGCAGCACAGACTATTATGGTTGGTTTTGCTGATATGTTTATTCCATCAATTTTAGCCGCAGGTACTATTGAAAGTGATGTTACACGGTTTATAATTGCAGCGATGAGTGTAACGCAGCTAATTTATATGTCTGAAGTAGGGGCGCTTTTATTAGGCAGTAAAATACCTGTGAATATACTCGAATTGTTTGTGATATTTATTTTAAGAACATTAATCACGCTACCTATTATCGCTTTAATGGCGCATTGGTTAGTCGGTTAAATAATCTTATATTTAGTACACATTAAAAAGCCCTGATTGATCAGGGTTTTTTTGTGTCTGTTGTATTTTTAATATCGGCGTCGGGCTTTTTGAACTCCACTCTTGCAGAGTACTTAACTAGCGCGATATTACCAATAATAATTGTAAAAACAACGGCGACGATAGCAACAATATGCCAAGTTTGCATAACAATACCACTTAATTTATAACAGATTTAAGTGTGACCGCTTTACGCTATAACAGCAATTAAATTACTTGAAACACAATCAATAACTTTAAAAACGTCTAGTAACCGAAAGCGTTAAAAAGTTAAGCCCTGGGTTTGGTTCTTTAAAGCCTGCGTTAGAGTAATGTATTACTCTAAGTGCTACGTTGGTATGACCAAAGTTGGCAACAAGGCCGATGCGATCTTCAAATTGGTAATGTGTACTAATATTTTCACCTGCAAATTTGGTTTCATCAATCAGCGCAACACCAATGCCTGCTTCAATGTAAAACGGGGTGTTATTAAAACTAAAAGCAGGGAATTGCAGTACAGGTGACATTGCAAGTACTAGGTTTGATTGTGTTTCATCGCCGTGACGGTATTCCCACATGTTTACGCTGGTTTCAAAATAAAAGCGTGCATAGCCAATGAGATTTTGCATATTCGGCGCATGATATTGATACGCTAATTTTATGCCATTTACGTTGCCCTCGCCTTTGAGAAAATCAACGGCATAGCCATGATCTGATTGAGCAAAAGTATGTTTACCAAATAGTGAAACTACTAATAAAAAAGAGATAATAAGTGTTTTAAGTGACGTTTTCATAAAGACTAATTTAGTTGGATTCAAAATAATAACTAAATGATAAGGGCGGGGTATTAACTATTTCAATGAGGACAAAATGCCGGTTGTTTATCTGTTGTTAATAGACTTTGCTAACTAGTTGAATTACATTTAGTTATTTTATTGGTGCAAATTGAGCATTAATAAGTTGCTTATTTATGCCTTTTTTGATGCGTATACTTCGCGTAAATTACAGCAATATTAATCATACAGACAATTTATTATGAAATTCATTAAGCTATTATTGGTTGTAACTGCATTTTTGAGCAGTTCGCTTTTTGCACAAACACAACAATCTCCTGACAGACTTTTGGAATCAGTTGCAGATACATTATTTGCTGACATTGCTAAAGTAAATAGCAAAGGGAATGCAAGTAAAGAGGCAATGTCTGAAATAGTCGAGAAACGTTTAATGCCACATATCGACGTAAAATTTGTGTCATTTAAATTATTAGGTAAACATATTAAAGGAATTGAGCGCGAGCAAGCTGTTCAGTTTATTGATGCGGTAGAGCATTATTTAAAAGGTACCTATGCAAGCGCATTAATGAAATACACGGGCCAAAAAGTTGTATTCGAACGTAACAATACAAAAAGCGATTCTGAGTACGCAACCGTTAATACACAAATTATTGAACCAAATGCACCAACAATCGACTTGAGCTTTAAGTTACGATTAGGTAAAAATAATGAGTGGAAAGTATACGATATTGTTGCTGAGGGTATTTCGTTACTCAGTGCTAAGCAAAAAGAGATTATTCAGCGTATTTCGGACGTAGGTTTAGAGCAAGTTACCAGCGAGCTGAAAAAGAAATAAAATAGTTGTCTGGCTCTGATTAAGTCCTACTCCAACCAAAAAACAGCCAATTTCCTATGGACTTGGCTGTTTTTATATTCTTCAGTGAAGTAATCCAAAGGATTGTAGTTATTCATCAATTTTGCGCTAGTAGCTAAACAAAGGTGTGCTAGAATATTGCCTCTTTGATTAAGCGTGGTGTCAGCTAAAAGCTGCTATAACTGACTGTCTACCCAAGTACACTGGAGTTGTGTTGTTTTAATGGAAAACGTACTAATTTGGCCAAAGGAATACCCATTACTTATTAAAGGGCTTGTAGAGCAAAATGGTGCCTTTATTTTAGATGCTTTGGAAGCTTGGCCCGCGTGTCGTTCTACTGATGAAGACGATGGTGTGTGCACTACCGTTTTGCCGCCTATTTATTATTTGGCATGGTTAACGCCATTAGAGCCTTTTGAAGAATGTTTTTTTCAGCATATTTCTGAATATGACGAAGATGCACAAGCATATATCAATGCGGTTAAAACCCATTATTACGATAATGAATATACTCCTGAAAGTCTTGTGCTTCTGTTGTGTCAACGGCTTGAAAAGTACGCAAGCGTTGCGGCGCAAAATGCCATAACCACACCTGTTTCATTACTCAGCTTATTTTTTAGTAAGCGCTACTTTACACTGATAGAGCATGCTTTAACTAATGACAGTAAAATGTCGGCCGTTGATACATTAGCACTTTGGAAAGAACTAGATTTTAGAGAGCGATTAAGTTCATTTATTCCAGCATCCATTGCAGATCTAGATAAGTTATCTGAACTTGCCAGTGACAAAGTAGCCAACGGTAAAGATTATTTTACGTTACTGACTCAAGTCTCTCCAGACGTTGACTCTGTCGTCTTACTTGAAAAAGCGTTGTTGACTCATTTACGTAAAAAAACAGCGAAGCAAACTATGGCTATGCGCTTTATAGAGCAAGGAGCCACAGGCACTTTGGCCGATGAGAACAATAAAACCGCTTTTATGTGGGCTGCCGAAAGAGGCTTTGTGAATGTAGTTGAAACACTGCTTTCAAAACAAGACAAGAAAGCCACGGATAGCTTAAGTAACACTGGACTACATTACGCTGTTCATTCTAAAAATGAATCGTTAATGGTGCTGTTAATTAAAGCAGGTTACGACTTTAGAGCCCGCAACAAAGAAGGTTTAAGCTGTTATCGATTAGCGGTAAGTCTTAAAGCACAAAATTTAGTTAAATGTTTAGAACGTGATTTTGGAATAAAAGAGTTATCACCTGATGGGCAGTTTGACCGCATAAAAAAAGTACATGCTTTGCATGCCATTGTTACGTTACTTTTTCCATTGCAGTTATTTTTCTTTTTTGACGATACACTTACTGTAAAAAGTGAATTAACACTGGGTTTAACCATGATCACTGTGGTGTGTTTTTTCTTTGCCATGAGTCTAAAGCGCTGTGCACTTTATCCACACATAAAGCACCCTTGGGGCTTATTTGTGTTGAGAGGGTTTTCGTTAGTTAGCTTAATAGCTCAGTTAGGCTTGGCAGGTATTGTTATGCTCACGGCTTTGAGTGATTTAGTTTAATTTATACCAAGCTGCATAAATTTTTGATCAATTTAACGAATTAAATTGTACTATAACGTCGTTAAAAATTTTTTATTTAAAACAACTAGATATAAAAATTTTCGCCTAGTTCTAGCGTAATTTTCTTAACGTTAAATAGACCCCACATATAAGCAGATTGGTATTAGATTACTTTTTAAAACAGAGTCATCTTAGTGAGTTGGTACAATAAAAAACACGCTTAAATTAATGTAAGCGTGCTTTTTATTTTTAGTTCAGTATAAAGAGCCGGTCTAACTTAATGAGTATTATGCTCATTTGCCGCTTTTTCTTCAGCAAGTTCTTCTTTAAGTTTACGAATTTTCAAACCTAGCTCTTGTCCGCGATGTCTAGCGTAATACGTACAGCCAATAAACATAGCAGATGCAAATACCAGTTCCAATAAAACCCATATTAGCTCATCAGGAGCAACCCAGAGCATGGTAAGTCCATGAATAAAATACAGCATGACAATAAAGTTTGCCCAAGCATACGTGTATGTATTGTCTTTAATTATTCCTCTAAGAGGCAACAATAGCGGAATAATAGGCAAAAGCAGAGATATTAAGTCGACTGGGCCTTCTTGAGGGGGGACAACATACATCCACAGTGGCATTAAAATAAACAGTCCGATATAGCCAACTATCGCAGTGCGTTGAAATTTAATTGTAATGGGCTTTTTAGCTGGGTTTTGGGCTGTATTCATTGAAGTTTTCTCGCAATTTTTGTGAGGCGCTTACCTACGCTTTGGCATATTTTAATTTCGTCTTTGCTTAGCTGAGCGCAGTTACTGCTTCCAGCAACATGACTCGCACCGTAGGGCGTGCCGCCTGTTTGCGTGGCTAGCAGCTCAGGGACATCGTAAGGCACCCCAAGTAACATCATGCCGTGATGCAGTAATGGCAGCGATAGATTAAGTAAAGTGGCTTCATTCCCGCCATGCATACTGCTTGATGATGAAAATACACAGCCGGGTTTATCTATTAATTGACCTTTTAGCCATAGATCACTGGTGGTTTCCCAAAACGCTTTTGCTTGGGAGGCCATCATGCCAAATCGTGTTGGTGTACCAAAGGCAAGCCCATCGCAGTTTATCAAGTCTTCTTTGGAGATCACTATATCATGCGCGTTTTTAGCCACAAACGTACGCAGCAAGGCGGTAGCGCCTTGTTGCTCTATCGACTCAGCTATTTCATGAGCCATGGCTTCAACGGAGCCATGGCTTGAGTGATAAAGTACCACTATGGTTGTACTCATTATAAAACGCTTAGTACGTTTTCTGGCGGGCGTCCAATTGCTGCTTTATTATTATTGACGACAATAGGGCGTTCAATAAGCTTTGGATTTTGCACCATTGCATTAATTAGTGCGTTTTCACTTGTTTCATCTTTTAAATTAAGTGATTTGTAATCATCTTCTTTGGTGCGCATTAAATCACGGGCTGATGAAAAACCAAGCTGACTAATAAGTGTTGTTATTTGTTGATGAGTTAATGGTGTTTTTAAATATTCGACAATTGTCGGCTCAATAGAATTATTTTGTAATAAAGCAAGCGTTTCACGTGATTTAGAGCAACGCGAATTATGATAAAGAGTAACAGACATAAAATGTATCCAAAGTGTGAGTTGCGTCTATTTTAGGGCAAGTGCTTACAGACTTAAAGTCTTGCAAGCTCTTTTTGTAAACGACGGTATTGGGTAAGTAATGCTTTTAATCGTTGCTGTTTTATAAGCTCTGTAGGCTCTACGAAGTTAAGTGCCTTTTGGATTTCATCAGCAGCTTTTAAGTATGCCCCATATTGCGATAAAACATCGGCATTCGCCTCATGATACGCCGCGAGTTTATCTTGTTTTTGATAAGCATCGGCAAGTAGCTGCTTTCCTAAGCTGTGCTCTGGCTTTTCAAGTAAAAAACTTTTAAGTATATTTTCTGCCAGCTCATATTGTTCTGCCTCAAGTGCTGCATTGGCATAGTTAAGTGTAATAACTTGATTGTTAGGGCGATATTTGTTGCGTTCGGCTAAAAATGTAACCGCTTCAGCCGCGTTTTTTTGAGCGATAAATAAATCGGTTTTAGTATCGATATAAAAAAGGTTTTTAGGGTCGTTTTTTAATAACTTATCTAAAATAGGCTGTGCTTCATCTAATTTATCTTGATCCACTAGGCTAATAGCTAAACCGTATTCTAGTGCAACGCTATGGTAACTCTCTTCACGCATTAATTTTCTAAATAAGGATTCAGCATCTTCTGGTTTGTTATCGTAACGGGCAATCACTCGACTTTTGGCTAAATCAAAATCGAGGCTGGCAGGTAAGCGACGCATAGGAAATTGTTCTGCACGTAAGCGTACATCAGATACACGACTCTCTGGTAGTGGGTGAGTTAGCAAAAAAGCAGGTGGCTTATACTTGTATCGAATTTGCGCAGCTAGTTTGGTTAAAAATTCACTGGATGCACGCGCATCAAAACCTGCATTATTAAGTGTTTGCATACCGATACGGTCTGCTTCTTGCTCAGCCGAGCGGCTATGTGTTAATTGGCTAAAAGCAGATTGCGTTTGACTTGCTGAAATAATAGCAATGCCTGCATCGGGTGCCACAACAGTTGCTAATATACCAGCAATCATACCCGCAATCGTCAATGCGCTATTATCCTGTTGTTGTTGAATTCTACGGGCTAGGTGGCGCTGGGTTACATGGGCAATTTCGTGACCAAGGACCGAAGCGAACTGACTTTCGTTATCAGCTTGCGCAATTAAACCCGTATGAACGCCGACGTGCCCGCCGTAAAACGCAAATGCGTTTATTTCAGTATTATTTATCCAAAAAAACGAAAACGGAAACCGGACATCATTCGCGTTAGCAATAAGCTTACGACCAATCGTTGTTAAGTATTCATCAAGCACAGGGTCGTTAATGACAGGAGAAGAGCCACGTATTTGCATCATCATCACTTCGCCAATAGCACGCTCTTTTTCGAGCGGAAGAGCTTGTAATGCAGATGTGCCTAAATCAGGAAGCGTGAAATTAGTTTGTGCTTTTAAAGGCTCACTAACTAATAAGCTAAATGTGATCACGGCACTGCATAGCGCGGTAAAGGCTGATTTTAGTTGCATTTTATTCCTTATTAACCGATTTACTAAGGGCATTTGTACTTATTTTATCGTCATTTTCATGACTGTCTTTTTCATAAGATTGGTATAGTTCTTTTATTGTGACACCATCGAGCTTTACAACGTTCAATTCGCGTTGTAAAAAAGCAATAATTCTATTTACTACTTTATGAGCATGTAAAATAAGCGCTTTATCGGCTTTATCGCCGGTTTTAAAATAAAAGCCAATAAATGTATGCAGCTGGTTTATGCGGATCAAGTTTTTCATTACAAGCGGGTCCCATTCTTTAAAATCTATAAAGTTGCTTCCCCTTATATAGTGATCCGTTATTTCTTCTGTGGAATAAGGCTGAGCCCACAGTTCAAACCCTCTGTCAGTGAAAACGCGGTGAAGGTTTATACGAGGTTTACTTTGGTTATGCATGTCACCAGGGTTGACTTCCTGACCATCGACTAAGTCTGTATTCCAATTACGTTTATCAAGTAATCTTTTAACCGCATTATCAAACCCATGCTCTAAAATACCCTCGGATTCGCTAATTGATGACGCAACGAGATGGTAAAACGGTGCGAGATCCCCCCAATTAATTTGTTTTTTAAAAAAATTAATGTCTTTGAGTGTTGGATTACTTGGAAGGTGCGCTTTATTATGAGGGCTGGGCATTAATCGGTCCTTACAGCTAACTATGGTATAAGGATAAACCATTGCGGTGGTTGTTTTAAGAAAAAGTTACATTTGTTCGCATCTTATACCAATTCGGCACAAGTATTTAAACAATTTAATGTATTAAATCACTCCATCACGTCGATAAAGTTTTTTATTTTAGAACAACTAGATATAATTTTTTATCGTTAAATTGATGCCATATTTAAGCAAATTAGTATTATACGTTATTAGAGTGAGGTTATACCGCTTATTATTCATTTAACACATTGGAAATGTGGGTATGTTGAAAGAAAATTTACGCATTTACAAATGCCCTCAACAATTTATTCAGTTTAAATTAGGGTTACGTAAAGCATCATCGTTAAAACAAAGTATTATTTTTAGTTTAAATAATAATGAAGACATAAATGATATAGAACGATTTTTGAAAAAGAATTCTTATCGTTATAATTTAAATAAACAACACGGGTTGTTATTAGTGGAGCCATTACATGTTTGAATATGTAAAAACATGGTACGAAAGGAAGTTCTCGGATCCTCATTCGGTTACCTTATTATTTTTGTTATTGGCCTCTGTTGCCTTGTTGTATTTTTTTGGCTCGTTAATTGTTCCAGTGTTGGTGGCTTTGGTTATTGCTTATTTACTTGATTGGCCCGTTGTACATCTAGAACGTTTTGGTTTAAAACGATTTACAGCAACTGTCATTGTGATGCTAATATTTACCGGCATTATGCTCACGCTTATTTTGGTTATTGGCCCTGTGCTTTGGAAGCAAACGAGTAACTTGGTGCAAGAAACGCCTCATATGGTTGAGCAGGGTAAGTCTTATTTAATGGCTTTACCCGAGCAATACCCACGTTTAATTAATCTTGAACAAGTACAAGCAATTGTTGCAACGGTTGAGACTAAAGTTATTGATTTTGGTCAAGTTTTGCTGTCGTTTTCGTTAACGTCTTTAAAAGATGTCGTAGCTTGGCTGATTTATTTAGTGCTTGTGCCACTACTTGTGTTTTTTATGCTCAAAGATAAGTTAGAACTGACAGGAAGCGTAGCTAAATTGATCCCTCAACAGCGACGTTTGATTTTACAAGTATGGAATGAAATGAACCAACAAATCATGAATTATATTCGTGGTAAAGTGTTTGAAATTTTGATTGTAGGCGGTATTTCATTTATTGCGTTTACGGTCTTAGATTTACGTTATGCGGCGTTACTTGGTGTACTTGTTGGCTTTTCGGTGTTGATCCCGTTCGTAGGGGCGGCGCTTGTGACTATTCCTGTTGCAGCTGTGGCTTTATTTCAATTTGGATTAGAAACCCAGTTTTGGACTATTTTAATTATTTACGGAATTATTCAGGCGTTAGACGGTAACGTGCTTGTCCCATTACTTTTTTCTGAAGCGGTTGATTTAAATCCCGTGTTTATAATTGTAGCGGTGCTATTTTTTGGTGGGTTATGGGGCTTTTGGGGAGTGTTCTTTGCAATCCCTCTGGCTTCGTTAGTAAAAGCGCTAATAACAGCTTGGTCATCAACCCATGAAGAGCTCACTAAAGAGCTCGCATAATGGATTTTTAGTATAAAAAAGAATAGTAAACGCACCACTAGTGCTAATTGATTATTACTCATTCCCCTAAAATTTATGTACCATTGGGAATAAGATATATTTTTTAGTAATAAGGTGCGTTTTTTAATGTCTGAGTTTTTATTGCACGATGAGCCAGTAAAACAAGTTTACCTTGATGCAAACGCAACAACGCCAGTATTGCCTTGTATTGCTGATGTTGTTTCTCATACCATGCAAATTTGTTTTGGTAATCCATCCAGCCCTCATATTACAGGTATTCAAGCAAAGCATTTATTAGAACAAACACGCCAAAAAGCACGCACGGTTATTGGTGCAAACAGTGGTGATATTTTATTTACCTCTGGTGCGACCGAAGGTATTCAAACTGCGGTGGTCTCTACGCTTATTAACGCTAAAAAAAATCCGATTAAAAACCCTGTGCTGTTATACGGCGCGACAGAGCATAAAGCGGTCCCAAACACGTTAAAACATTGGAACAGTGTGCTCGAAATCAATGCACAAGTGTTAGCTATTCCGGTTGATAGTAACGGTATTTTAGATTTAGATTTTATAGCTAAACATATAGATAACGTTTTGATGATTTGCACCATGGCGGTTAATAACGAAACGGGCGTATATCAAGACTTAAATGCTATTGAACGCACAATTCGTAGCCGCAACAATGATGTATCGTGGATGGTTGATTGCGTTCAAGCATTAGGTAAGCAAGCGTTAACATTGAGTGACACAACCATAGATTACGCACCGTTTTCTGGGCATAAACTGTATGCGCCTAAAGGTATTGGCTTTTTATACATTCGTGAGGGCAGTGCATATACGCCTTTTATTGCCGGTGGCGGTCAAGAAAGTGGTATGCGTTCGGGAACCGAAAACTTACCGGGTATTGCGGGCCTAAATAAACTATTTAGTATGTTGCTTGATAAATCTGAGCGCACATTTAAATCGGCTGATGTACTTAACGCTTATCGTAGTCAGCTGCAAAGTGCCATTGTAGATACCTTTGGTGATATTACATTTAATCATGACTTTACTTGTAGTGTGCCAACGACACTGAATTTTGCTGTTAACGATTTAACCAGTAAAGAAGTTATAGACTTATTTGATGCGGCGGGAATTCGTGTTAGTGGTGGCTCTGCTTGCAGTACAGGTGCATCAACCAGTTTTGTTTTAGATGCAATGGGTGCAAGTAAGTGGCAAAGCGAAAACGCGATTAGGCTATCGTTTGGGCCTGCGGCAACGAAGGAAGATATTGATCATGCTTGTACGCGTATACGGGCTCTTAAGGTGATATTGCAGGCAAATTGTTTAATAGTATCTGACAGTACAACACCTCAGCAAGAAGTGTGCGCGCTTGGTTTAACTCAGTTTAGGCACTTAGGTGCATGTAGTTGGCTTTATGTGAGCGATAACAAGCAGGCCGTTATTATTGATCCCATAATAGAGCTTATTCCTCGCTTTGAAAAAATAGCTAATACGCAGAACCTTTTTATTAAGGGGGTATTAAATACGCATATGCATCAAGAGCGAAGTTCAGCAATTACTTTGTTAAGCAGTGTACTAGCTGATCGTATCCTTAAAGCCGATGTTGATGAGTTAGGCTGGCCTATAAATGATCAACACATAGAATTGGGCCAAGATGTGTTAGAAAAAATAACCACGCCAGGGCATAGCCAAGATAGTGTTAGTTATATTCTTAAAAACGCTAAAAGTAACATGAGTTACTGTTTTTGTGGCGATTTGATACTACCAGCAGGTTTGGGTAATACATCACTTATCGGTGGTGATGCTAAAAAAATGGCGGAGTCTATTTTAAAGCTAGACGCACAATTAAATGACACGAGCGTTATTTGTTCGGGCCATGATTACCAACAATGCTTTGCTATGAACTGGGCTGTGCAACAAGCACAAACGCCATTACTAAATGCATTGATCACTCGTGGTATTGATACTGATGAATTTGCAATTAAAAAGCAAAGTTACGATGCAGTTAAACAATTTAATAGCACGCAATTGTGTGGTTATGTAAATGCACTGCCTGAAATTGAGACACAACAACTGAGTTTTGATGACGCTAAAAAAATGTTAAAAGCAAATAATACCTATTTAATAGATACTCGCGAACCATACGAACATGATGCTAATAACGTGGCGCAGCTATTTAATACAGATGATGATAAAACCCTCAACATACCGTTGAGTCGTATGGCGAATGCCATCGTAGAAGAGCAGTTAAGTAAAAGTAAGCACTATATTTTATTGTGTCGCAGTGGTAACCGCTCAAAAGTAGCAGCCACTAATTTAATACAATTGGGTTATAAAAAGGTTTATAACTTAAGCGGTGGGTTAGCGCTGAGTCATTAAGTACATCGTAGGTGCATATTAAATCGGCTTAAATGGCCGATTTTTTATTTAAAGGGAATTGCTAAAATATTGCACAAAAAAATTAGTAAGATTCATTAATATTTCATTTTAACCAATTAAGCTATTTCTGCGCCTTTAAAATTGTAGGTCAATTAATTTATAATTTTTTTATGATACCGGTGTCAAAAGCTAAAATTTGCGTTATCATCTGCATCTAAAATTATAAAAACAGCACTTTTTTTGCGTTTCTAGTTAAACTATTAACGGCATTTTTTTAGTGTTAATAATCCGTGTTTAGAGTTTTGTTTTTATAAAAGTAACTTTAAATCAATTGGTTGAAAAAATTAAGGGGTGTTTCCATGTCTAACCGAACGCAATTAGCAAGCTGGCAAGCACTAGAGAAAAGTGCAGCTAAGATGAAGCAAACTCATCTTAAAACGTTATTTGCACAAGATGACACACGCTTTTCTCAGTTTTCGACTCAAATACCCGGCGTATTATTCGACTACTCTAAGCAACTTATTGATAACGATGTTTTTGCTAACTTAATGTCGCTTGCTAAAGAATGCGATATTGCATCGTGGCGCGATAAAATGTTCAGTGGTGAAAAAATTAACATCACTGAAAATCGTTCAGTGTTACATACGGCGCTGCGTAATCGTGCTCATACGCCACTTTTTGTTGATGGTGAAGACGTAACACAAGCGGTAGATAACGAATTAGCTAAAATTAAAACATTTGTTGAAAAGGTACGAAGTGGTAACTGGGTAGGTTATACCGGTAAAACTGTAAAAGATGTTGTAAGCATTGGTGTTGGCGGCTCTAACCTTGGGCCACAAATGGCCACTGAAGCACTTAAAGCATTAGCTGACGATACACTAAATGTGCATTACGTATCTAATGCTGATGGCGTTCAAATTGCATCTGTTTTAAAAGCAATTGACCCTGAAACAACGTTATTCGTTATTTCCTCAAAAACATTTACGACATCAGAAACCATGACCAATGCAAAAACAGCCGTGGATTGGTTTTTAGAAACTGCGAAAAATGAAAGCGCAATTGCAAAACATTTTGTTGCGGTAAGTACAAACTTAGAAAAAACGGCAGCCTTTGGGATTAGCGACGAAAACGTATTCACTATGTGGGATTGGGTAGGCGGTCGCTTTTCACTTTGGAGTGCGATAGGCTTACCCATTGCGTTGTATTTAGGGTATGAGGCTTTTGAGGCGATTTTAGAAGGCGCGTTTGAAGTAGACGAGCATTTTAAAGCAGCAGAATTTGAGCAAAATATACCATTAATCATGGCGTTGCTTAGCGTATGGAATACCAGCTTTTTAGGTTATAAGGCACAGGCTATTTTACCTTACGATCAAGCGCTTCATATGTTGCCAGCTTATTTACAGCAAGGTGAGATGGAAAGTAACGGTAAGCATGTTAATTTTGCCGGCGAAACTGTGCCTTATACTACAGTTCCTATTATTTGGGGCATGACGGGTATTAACGGTCAGCATGCGTTTTATCAGTGTTTACACCAAGGTAATGTAGTCGTACCTGCCGATTTTATTGCATCAGTTAAACCACAAGTTAATGTTGATAAGCATCATGATATTTTATTATCAAACTTCTTCGCACAAACAGAAGCAATGATGAGTGGTGTAGATGCAGCGCAAGTTACTGCTGATTTAACCGCTAAGGGTAAATCGCAAGCGCAAATAGATGAATTGTTAAATCATAAAATTCATCAGGGGAATCGTCCAACAACGTCTATGCTATTGGATACAGTTGATGCTAAAGCAGTAGGGCGCTTAATTGCGCTGTATGAACACAAGATTTTTTGCCAAGGCATTATTTTAGAAATATGTTCGTTTGACCAATGGGGTGTAGAGCTTGGTAAAGGTCTAGCATCTAAAATTGAAAGTGAACTCACTGATGAAAGTGTTAAACACGCTCATGATAGTTCGACAAACGGCTTAATGGCGTACTACAAGCAAAACCGTACGCAGTAAAAATTCGCTTACGCAAGTAAGTAAACCGAGTACCTTTGAACGGGTAGCGCTGGAGTACTTAGGGTCTGTATTTTTGTGAGAGGAGATACAGAGCCCCTAAGGCTCATTTAATTAGCGCAGATGATAAAATAAAAATAAAACATCATTAACTAAGATCAATTCAGCAGGCTTTTTGAACATAAAGTCAACATCATCCAAGAAGTGGCATACCTTCGTGCCGTGTGGCAGCGATGGGTATCCTAAACGTAGAGAGTAACGATGCTTAATCCTTTTGATATTATAATTTTTGGGGGCGGTGGTGATCTTGCGTTACGCAAATTATTACCTGCAATGTATCGAGCATATCAAGAAGGTAATTTACCTGAAGGCTCACGTATTTTGCCAACGGTACGCGAAGAAAGTAAAAAATCCGAGTACATAGAAACAGCACACAAGGCTTTACAAGAATTTTTAAGCAAAGGTGAGTTTAACGCTAAAGATTGGAAGGCATTTTCTACTTATTTAGTGCCTGTGGTGAGTAATGTTACCGAAGCTGATAATAACTGGGATGTGCTCAAAAATATTTTAGATGAGCACGATAGCACTAAGTCTCGCGTGTTTTATTTATCTCTTCCGCCAGCGGTATACGGCACTTGCTGCGAAATACTCTCTAGCAAAGGTTTAATTACACCAACATCACGCGTTGTAGTCGAAAAGCCAATTGGTTATTGTGGTGAATCTGCAGAAGCAATCAACTCTAAAATTGCAGAGTTTTTTGAAGAAGAACAAATCTTTCGTATTGATCACTATCTTGGTAAAGAAACAGTACAAAATTTAATGGCACTGCGCTTTTCAAACTCTTTGTTTGAAAATATGTGGGATGCTAAATCAATAGATAACATTCAAATTAGCTTATCAGAAACAGTGGGCCTTGAAAGCCGTGCTGGTTTTTACGATAAAGCTGGCGCACTGCGTGACATGGTTCAAAATCATTTATTACAACTACTGTGTTTAGTTGCAATGGAAGCGCCTAATAAATTAAATGCAAATAGTATTCGTAACGAAAAATTAAAAGTATTAGAAGCGCTTCGTCCACTTATTAGTGGTGACGTTGATGAGCACACAGTACGTGGGCAATATGTACCAGGCGACTTAAATGGTAAAATTGTACCAGGCTATTTAGAAGAGCTAAATGAAGGTTCAAGTAAAACAGAAACCTTTGTGGCTATCCGTGCACATATCGATAACTGGCGTTGGGCAGGAGTGCCATTTTATCTTCGCACTGGTAAGCGAATGACGAAACGTTGTGCTGAGATTGTGGTTGAATATAAAAAAGTATCTCACAATATATATGAAGATAACGTAGGTAATATTGAACCAAACCGCCTGGTTATTCGTTTGCAGCCGGAGGAAACAATTCAATTAACGCTAATGTCAAAGCGCCTTGATAACCTTGAAATGCAGCTTGAACCAGTAACAATGAATATTGAGCTTTCACAAGCTTACAGCAATGGTTTTCACTCAGATGCGTACAAGCGTTTAATGCTTGATGCCGCTGCAAATAACCCATCGCTATTTATTCACCGAGATGAAGTTCGTCAAGCATGGAAATGGATTGATCCGATCATCGACCGCTGGCAAGAAAAAGGCAAACCGGCGCTTTATCGAGCTGGGAGCTGGGGTCCAGATGATGCTGATGAATTATTGGCTGAAAAAAATCATGTGTGGTTTAACACCGGTGAAAAGGCATAAATATGGCAACATTAGTTGAGAAATTTTTTGATAATAAAGATGCGTTGACGAAAGAGCTTTCAGCAACGCTTGAGCAATCACTGCGTGACGGCATTGAAAACGACGGCCGTGCAGTACTCATGGTATCAGGTGGCTCATCACCAGCAGCGGCCTATAAACACTTATCAACGCTTGATTTAGATTGGAAAAACGTTGATGTTGCTATGGTTGACGAACGCTGGGTAGACAATACACATGAAAAAAGTAATGAAGTGTTTATTAAAAATACATTATTACAAAACTACGGTAGTGCAGCTAACTTTATTACCATGAAAAACGAAGCGGCAACCGCACAGCAAGGCAGTGAAGTGTGTGACGCAGCATACAGTGCGTTAAAAACGCCATATGATGTGACCATTTTAGGTATGGGCCCAGACGGTCATACAGCGTCGTTATTCCCAAATGCAGAAGGTTTAGATCACGGTTTAACAACCACACAATCAGTGTGTGCTATCAATGCAATACAAAGCGACGTTACAGGTAGTATCACCGAGCGTATGACACTCACTTTAAATGCCATTGCGCAATCTAAAGTAGTTAAGCTTTTAATTAGTGGTGAAGAAAAACTGGCTGTTTATAAGCAAGCAAAAGCGGGAGGCGATGTGAATGATATGCCACTACGCGCTGTGCTTAACCATCCAAGTATCAATATTGAAGTATATTGGGCACCTTAATTTAGATGCTAATTTAACTTTTAAAGGCCGCTTATATAAGCGGCCTTTTTTATTTGCTCAAATTTAAGCCTAAACACTGCAAAAAAATAGTCTTGAACTGTTAACCAATGTTAATGAGTAACTTTGGTTTGTATTAAAATTAACCATGAAATGTGTTGTTTTTGAACAAAAATTATGAGTTTTAGTTGTATGTTTTTTAGCAACGCATGGATTTAGTTAAATTTTATTTTTTCATGACGGTTGTCATAAAAGTTTCCCTTCCTTTTTTAGCTCAAAAGCATTAGCCTAAAGGTATTAACAATGAAACACATAAACCAAAAATAAACGGAGCAGTAACATGGCGGAGCAACAAGTACAGCCTTTACACAACGAAAAACATGCCAACACTAAAATCAAAAATGGCATCAACGTAGAATTTATGAAAACGCAACATTTAGTGCCAGTAGTTGCACATGAGTTTGCACGTGTAGCTAATGAATTTCCTATGTCTTTTGTTAAAAATAATGAAAGCGACACGTTTCAAGCCGTTGCTATGTTTGGTCTTGAGCCAGGCGAAAACTTATTTGTTGAAAATGGTAAATGGACCGCAGCATTCGCACCTATGGCAACGACTCGCTACCCATTAGGCCTAGTTAAACACCCAGAGCAAGATCAATTCGGTATTGTAATTGACGAAGCAAGCTCGCTTGTTGGTGAAGACGAAGGTAACGCGTTATTTGAAAATGGCGAAGAGACTGATTACTTAAAACGTCGTAAAGAAGCGCTAGTATCATTTATTGAATTTTCTCAAGTGACAGATGCATTTACTAAATTTCTTGCTGAGAAAGAGCTTTTAATTGCACAAACATTGACTGTTGACATTAAAGGTGAGAAAAAAGATATCAATGGTATCTATCTTATCGACGAGAAAAAGTTAAATGAGTTAAGCGATGCAGATTTCCTAGACCTTCGTAAGCGCGGTTATTTAGCACCAATTTATTCTTTCTTAACGTCGACTCATCAAGTTGCACGTTTAGCGCGTTTAAAAGCTCAACAAGCTTAATTATACCAATTGCATTAAATTAGTGATCTATTATAGCGATAAGAAAATAGCGCAATAACAAGGCTAAAATTATGATACATAGTTGTTCTATATAAATAATTTTCAACGTAGTTAGTGAGCTATTTAATACGCTAGAATGATCATGTTTTTAATAAAATTGGTATTACAAACACGTTAAATTTTAAAAAGCGCCTTAAGGCGCTTTTTTTGTACCATTAAACTCACTTTAGTTGAAATTAAGCTCGCAACCATTCACATTAGTTTATAACTTCCCCATAAAAGAACTCATTATGAAAACACCCTTATTAGCAATTTTTGCGAGTAGTTTTCTTGCTTTAAGTAACAGCGTATTAGCTGCAGAGGCTCCGTTTGCCATCGCGATTCATGGTGGCGTAGGCACAATTGAAAAAGAAAAATTTACGTCCGAGCAAGAAAAAGCGTATCGCGCTAAACTAACCGAGGCAGTTGAGGCGGGTTACAAGGTACTTGATCAAGGTGGCGAAAGTTTAGATGCGGTAATTGCTGCAATTACGATATTAGAGCAATCGACTTATTTTAATGCGGGACGTGGAGCGGTTTACACTTACGATGGTAGCCATGAACTTGATGCCTCTATTATGGATGGTCGAAACCGAGAAGCAGGCGCAGTTGCAGGTGTAAAACATATTGAGAGCCCAATTAGTTTAGCGCGTTTGGTCATGGATAACTCTGTACATGTCATGCTCAATGGGCAAGGCGCTGAGGAGTTTGCTAAAGAGCAAGGTGTTGAGCTTATCGAAAATAACTTATTTGATACCGAATTTCGTTACAAGGCACTTCTAAAAGCAAAACAAAAATTAGATAAAGCGAAAGCAACCAGTAAAGAGTACCAAGCCGCGCACAAAGCATTGCCTAACTCTTACAAAATGGGCACGGTTGGCGCAGTGGCGCTTGATAAAAACGGTAACTTAGCGGCAGGTACATCAACCGGTGGCATGACGGCAAAGCGTTATGGCCGTATCGGCGATGCCCCCGTAATTGGTGCCGGCACTTTTGCTGAAAATGAATCATGTGCTGTTTCATCCACTGGGCATGGTGAGTATTTTATCCGCTATAACGTAGCGAGCGATATATGTGCGCGCGTTAAGTATCAAGGTAAAACCATAGCCGAAGCTGGAGATGAAGTTATAAACGGTGTGCTTAAGCCAATTGGTGGCACTGGAGGTGTTATTATCATTGATACTAAGGGGAATATTAGCTTGCCATTTAATACCTCTGGCATGTATCGGGCAAGTAAATCGAATACGCAAGCGACCTACGTGGGCATTTTTAACGACGAATAAGCCAAAGTAATTTAATTAACCTCAACTCTGGTTAAGAGATTTACTAACATATTGAACCACAATGATATTTGAATTCATTTTTTACTAGCCAGTTATTTTCAGTGCAGTTAGCGCTGAAAATAACTGCTTGAGATAGATTTATTATTCGCAGTTTAGGTGAATCGCAGCGTTTATATAACAAACAACCCCGTGTTATGCATTTTGTAGGATTAACCCCGGCCGTTTAATTTGATACAATTATGGTTCTTTAACTAATTTTATAAGGTATGCGGGTGGTAAACCTAGGTCAGTTGTTTGGCGAGCTAAAAACGTGCTTGAAAAAAGATCAATTCATTTTCAAAAAACGCTTACATGGCGTAAAAAAAATAACCGATGAAAACAAGCATACCAACGCGCTTGAAAAAATAGCGGCTGATATAACCCGTAGCCAAGAACTTCGCGAAAAACGTTTAGCTGGCCTTCCTAAAGTGACTTACCCTGAGCAATTGCCAGTAAGTCAAAAAAAGGAATTAATTAAAGACGCCATTGCAAATAACCAAGTGGTTATTATTGCAGGCGAGACTGGCTCAGGTAAAACTACTCAAATACCTAAAATGTGTTTAGAGCTTGGCCGTGGTGTTGATGGCTTAATAGGCCATACTCAACCACGCCGATTAGCAGCGCGAACGGTGGCTAACCGTATTGCTGAAGAAATGAAGTGCGAACTTGGTCAGCAAGTCGGTTTTAAAATTCGTTTTAGCGATCAGGTTTCTAATAATACGTACGTTAAACTAATGACTGACGGTATTTTACTGGCAGAAATTCAGCAAGATCGATTTTTAAACCAATACGACACCATAATTATAGATGAAGCGCACGAGCGTAGTTTAAACATCGACTTTATTTTAGGTTATTTAAAAAATCTTCTTCCAAAACGCCCCGATTTAAAAATAATTATTACCTCTGCAACCATCGATCCTGAGCGCTTTTCAAAGCATTTTGATGATGCGCCCATTATAGAAGTATCAGGCCGTACTTTCCCTGTTGATGTACGTTACAACCCAACGGCCGATATTAATAAAGAAGATATGGAAGCCGAGGGCGATCAACTGCAAGGTATTTTTGATGCTGTTGACGAATTGTGCGCGGAAGGTCCTGGCGACATACTGATATTTTTAAACGGTGAGCGTGAAATACGCGATACCGCTGATGCACTTAGCAAGCGTAATTTAAAACACACTGATGTATTGCCACTTTACTCGCGCTTATCTAACGCAGAGCAAAACCGTATATTTGCGCCACATTCTCGTCGTCATATTATTTTATCGACCAACGTGGCCGAAACATCACTCACTGTGCCGGGTATTCGTTATGTCATAGATCCAGGTACTGCGCGTATAAGCCGCTACAGTTATCGTACAAAAGTTCAGCGCCTGCCAATAGAACCTATATCGCAAGCAAGTGCTAATCAGCGTATGGGTCGTTGTGGACGTGTTGAAGCGGGTATTTGTATACGCTTGTACTCTGAGGATGATTTTTTATCTCGCCCAGAGTTTACCGACCCTGAAATACTGCGCACTAATCTTGCGTCTGTTATTTTACAAATGTTAGCGCTAGGGCTTGGTGATATGGCGCAATTTCCGTTTGTGCAAGCGCCAGATAGCCGTAATATAAGTGATGGTTTATCGTTATTAGAAGAGCTACAAGCAGTAAAGCCAGACAAACGTGATAACAAAACGAGTTTAACCGCTTCGGGTAGAGAGCTTAGCCGATTACCGGTTGATCCTCGTTTAGCTAAAATGGTGCTCACGGCTCATAAACTTGGTGCATTGCGTGAAGTGATTATTATTGTGGCAGCATTGTCTATCCAAGACCCACGTGAACGGCCACAAGAAAAACGTGCTGCTGCCAATGAAAAACATGGTCGTTTTGACGACCCAGATTCAGATTTTATTGCTTTTTTAAACTTATGGAATTACCTAGAAGAGCAGCAAAGCGAGCTGACTAACGGCCAATTTAGAAAGCTGTGTCAAAAAGATTTCCTAGCCTATATGCGCCTGCGTGAGTGGCAAGATATTGTTTATCAAATAAGTACTGTATGCAACGAAATGGGGATGAAAGCAACCAGCCAAGCGGCTGATGGCGAACTTGTTCATAAAGCGTTATTAAGCGGAATGCTAAGCCACATTGGCTTTAAAGATGAGAAACAAATATACAAAGGTGCACGTAATAGTCAGTTCCATATTTTTCCAGGCTCGGGCTTATTTAAAAAGAGTCCTAAATGGATAATGTCAGCGGAGCTGGTAGAGACTAGTAAATTATATGCTCGCACCAATGCAAAAATAGACATTAACTGGGTAGAACCATTAGCACAGCACTTAGTAAAACGCAGTTACACAGAGCCACACTGGGAGAAAAAGCCTGGTGCGGTAATTGCGTTTGAACAGCAAACTTTGTACGGCCTGCTCGTTGTAAATAAACGCCGCTGTGTTTATAGCAATATTGACCCTAAAGTGAGTCGCGAGCTTTTTGTGCGCACTGCTTTAGTTGAGCAAGAGCTGGGCTTAAACGAGGGCTTTTTAGCGTTTAACCGTGAGCTTATTGAAGATATTCAAGTACTGGAAAATAAGTCACGTCGTCGTGATATTTTAGTTGATGAGCAAACATTATTTGAATTTTACGATAAAAAAATACCAAAAGAGATTAATAATCGCGCTGCATTTTTAAAATGGTATAAAACGCAAAAGCAACAAAATAAACATTACCTACATATGACTCGTGAAGAGTTAATGCAGCATGGCGCAAGTAATATAACCGAGTTTGACTACCCTGACACATGGCAGCAAGACAATATTATATTACCGCTTGCTTATCATTTTGATCCAGGCCAAGCCGTTGATGGTGTTGCGGTACAAATACCGGTAGCGCTGCTAAATCAAGTACAAGAAAGTGGCTTTGATTGGCATATACCTGCCTTTAGGCATGAACTAATAAGTGGGCTAATAAAGTCATTGCCTAAATCGCTTCGTCGTAATTTTGTACCCGCGCCGAATTACGCTGATGCGGTACTTGCAGCCATTGAGCCAATGCAAGGGAGCTTAATTGATGCATTAACGACGCGTTTATTGAGAATGACCGGTGTAAAAGTTGATATAGAAGCATGGGATTTAACCGCGCTTGCACCGCATTTACGATTGCAGTTTGAAGTACGTGATGAACACGATAAGTTACTTGCTCGTGGGCTTGATTTAGCCAAGCTTAAAGCACAGCTGCAAGGTGAAGTAACCGAAACACTGTCGAAAGTAGCCGATAAAGGCATTGAAAAATCAGACTTAACACAATGGGATTTTGGTGAGCTGCCAGCGTCATACGTTAAAAAGCAAGGTCAATATGAGATAAAAGCATACCCTGCGCTGGTGGATAAAAAATCAGCCGCCGCAGTGGAACTTTTTGATAGCGAAGCAAAAGCGCAGCAAGCACATCAACAAGGTCTGCGCCGTTTAGTTTTACTCAATGTGCCATCGCCAATTAAGTACTTACAACAAAACTTACCGAATAAGGCAAAGCTGGGTTTGTACTTTAACCCATTTGGTAAAATCGCTGATTTAATTGATGACTGTATTGCCGCTGGTGTTGATAGTTTATTAGTAAAACACGGTGATATACGTGACGAAAAATCATTTGAAACAGTAAAAGAGCAAATACGAGGTGAGCTGGGCGATGCCGTTGTATCGATTGCAACGCAGGTTGAGCAAGTATTAAGTATTGCTCACGCGCTGCATAAAAAGATGAAAGGGCGCGTTGATTTAACCATGATAACCGCGCACGGCGATATAAAATCACAGCTTGAGTCACTTATATTTAAAGGTTTTGTGAGCGGGCATGGCGCTGATAAAATAACAGATTTAATTCGTTATTTAAAAGCTATTCAAAAACGCTTAGAAAAATTACCTGTTGATCCTAATCGAGATAGGTTATGTGTGTTGGAACTGGATAAAGTTGCTCAAGAATACAAAAAATTAGTTAATAAAACGCCCAAAGGCATGCCAATACCACAAGACATAACGGCAATTTTTTGGATGCAACAAGAGCTAAGAGTTTCTTTATTTGCTCAAACATTAGGAACTCCTTATCCAATATCGTCGAAGCGAATTTTAAATGCGATAAAAGAAATTGAATAAAGCTTGCATTTCGTATTAAGCTTAGTACCTTAATGGAAGGATTTATTTTTGCTTTGAGAAGGAAACGACATAAACATGTCCTCATTGATTGAACCAAAAACACGAAATTTATTAGTTGTAGACGATGAGTATTTTAATTATGAGATACTCAAAGCTGCACTCGCGTCCAAATTTGATGTTAGCTATGCGGACTCTGGGCAGAGCTGTTTAGCGTCAGCGATTGCGAATCCTCCAGATATAATTTTACTTGATGTATGTATGCCAGGCCTTGATGGCTACGATACGTGCAGAATGTTGAAGCATACGCCGGAGACAAAAAACATTCCGGTTGTTATGGTATCTGGCCTTGAATCTGAGCTGGAAAAAAAGGCAGGGTTTGATGCAGGATGTGATGCCTATGTAGTCAAACCATTTTCGATGAGCGTATTGCTCGAGCAAATTAATACAATTGTATAGAGGGAATTATGTTTACAGATGACAAACGAAACTTCAGACGTATGCAGGTAAATACAACGGCAAATTTAACCACGATAGAGCCTGTAGCTGGTTTGAATTACACGGCAGAATGCGTTGATTTAAGTGCAACAGGATTATCACTGCATTTAGATGATTTGCTTGAGCCTGAAACTATTTTATCGGTTGATATCGCATCAACACACCCAAGTATTGCCCCTTTAAAAGCAACGGCAAAAGTAATACGTGCCAGCAAAGAAGATGATGGCACGGTAACAGCAGGGCTTGAAATAATAGAATTTAATTAATTAGCTACTTAGCTATTAATAGACCTTACAGATTAAACCTTTTAGGTAAAAACCTTCAGGGTAGCTGCCAGCAATGGGATGATCGGCTGCTTGATTTAGGCGTTCCATTATAAGTAGATCTTTACCTGCATCAAGCGCTGCATCAGCAACAACTTTTTGAAATAAATTTTGCTCCATTAAACCCGAGCAAGAGAACGTTAATAATGTTCCACCGGGTTTAAGTATTTGCATAGCAATCATGTTGATATCTTTATAACCACGGCACGCACCTGTTAGTTGTGCTTTATTATCAGCAAATTTTGGTGGATCCATTACGATGGTGTCAAATTGTCTGCCTTCGTCGCGGTATTGACGCAGTAACTTAAATACATCTTGCTTAACAAAATCAACTTTATTTAAGTCTAAGTTGTTATGCTCAACATTACGTTTAGCGGTATCTAACGCTGGTTGCGATACATCAACATTAGTTACATGCTCACACCCACCACGCAGGGCGTATAGTGAAAATGTCCCTGTATAACTAAAACAGTTAAGTACCGTTTTACCTTTTGAAAAACGCTCAAGTGCAGCACGGCTATCGCGTTGATCTAAATAAAAGCCCGTTTTATGTCCATCAATTATATCTACTTCAATTTTAAAACCGTTTTCATCAATAAGTACAGGTTGTGTTGGCTCATTACCCCAAAGAACACCTTTAATTGGCTCCAAACCTTCTTTTGTGCGTACTTCTACATCTGATCGCTCATAGATACTAGAACCTGGAAAAATAGCCATTAACGCGCCTACAATCTCGCCTTTATGACGCTCGGCTCCAGCGCTTAATAGCTGACAAACTAGTACATTATCAAACTTATCGATAGTGACGCCTGGTAAGTAATCAGACTCAGCTGCACATAATCTAAAGCCTGTTAATCCACCTTCATCTATGACTTGACTGCGTGCTTCTAACGAACGGCGTAAACGGCGTTCAAAAAAGTGTTGATCGATGATTTCTTTTTCGTCAAAGCTCCATACACGTGCACGAATTTGCGAATGAGGGCTATAAGCTGCAGTGGCTAAAAATTTACCTTCACTATCGTGAATCGTTACTGTATCGCCTAATCCAGGTTTACCTTTAATTTTTTTGATGGCTTTTGAAAATAACCAAGGGTGTTTTCTTTTTAATGATTTATCGCGACCAGCTTGTAGGTAAACGGCAGATGACATAAGGCTTCTCAGTAGTAATAAATAAGCGCTGTATTTTAGTCAAGCAGCGGGCAACATACAATGAATGTTTTGCAAGAGGGCTATAAAGCACGGTAAAGTACTAATAATTCACTTATTAATTAGCTTTTGGAACCTGAAAGTGCCTGATGCCGTTTTAAGCCCTGATTTAGAAATACTTAATTCACAATGTAGAGAGTTTATAACCTCTTTAGTGCATGCCGATGTAGCCCACGATATAACCCATATAGAGCGAGTAGTGCGCGTAGCAATACAGCTGTGTGATGCAGAGCAGGCTAATATGTCAGTAGTACTCCCTGCAGCGTGGATGCATGACTGTGTGGCGGTGGCTAAAAACCACCCTGATCGTGCAAAAGCCTCTACTATGGCAGCCGATAAGGCATTGGAATTTTTAAAATCGATTAATTATGACGAGTCACTTTTTGATGATATTCATCATGCTATTGCAGCGCATAGTTTCAGCGCAAATATAAAAATTAAAACAGTTGAGGCGCAAATAGTACAAGATGCTGACAGAATGGATGCATTGGGTGCGGTTGGAGTGAGTCGATGTATGAAAGTTGGCGGTTCAATTTCTCGGTTATTGTATAACCCAGACGACCCTTTTTGCATTGAACGTGAAGCCGATGATAAAAAATATACACTCGATCATTTTTTTATAAAACTATTACATATTGCTGAAAGCATGAATACCCCATCAGCTAAAGCAGAAGCGAATAGGCGTACAGCTTACATGCATGAGTTCTTAGAGCAATTAAAGTCAGAAATTGGTGAGTAACGTGAATAATAAAAATATGCCTAAATTGTCAGGTATTGATCATTGCCATTTGAATGTTGAGAATTTACCGAATGCCGTTAAATGGTATGAGCGCGTTTTAGGTTTTAGTATAGTACCCGAACTTGCCTTTTGGGATGAGGACGGACGAGGCCCTTTAACGCTCGAGGATGTTAGTTCAACAACCCGCTTAGCACTTTTTGAAGGTGAGGGGCGCAGTAAAGGAATTGCATTTTTGGCAACAGGGGAGCAATTTATAGAGTGGCTTAACTACTTTGAAAACCTAAATATAAAAGCGGTTCTTGCGGATCATGGTGTAACGTTTTCAATGTACTTTAAAGATGAAAGTGGCAATAGCCATGAAATTACGTCACATGACTATCGGTATATAAAATATTATTACCCAAATGTTGAGCTTGGCTCCCACAGTGCTAAAAAGAATTAGCTTTCTTGATTTGCATTTTTTATAGCAATAATATCGTCTAAATTTTTTACAAATAGTTCGATTAGAGCGGGATCGAAATGAGCTCCTGCTTGCTCTTGCATATGTTGAACTGTTTTTTCTACACTCCATGCTTCTTTATAAGGACGTTTTGACGTAAGGGCATCAAAAACATCTGCAATGGCCACAATTCTTCCTTCAATGGATATATCTTCACCACGAGTACCATTTGGATAGCCAGAGCCATCCCATTTTTCATGGTGTTCAATTGCGAGTTTATGAGCTAGTTGTAATAGTGGGGAGGTTGAATTTGCTAAGATTTGTCCACCGATTAAAGCATGCTTTTTCATGTGCTCAAATTCTTCACTGGTAAGGCGCCCTGGTTTTAATAAAATAGCATCTGGAATGCCTATTTTACCAACATCATGCATTGGTGCCGCTTGACGCAGTAATTCTGCTTGGTGTTCTGGCATGCCCAGCGCTAAGGCAAGTACTTTACTGTATTGGCTCATACGTACTATATGCTCGCCAGTATCAGTGTCTTTATATTCAGCGGCCCGCCCTAAGCGTTGAACTAAATCAACATGTGCTTGTTTTAATTGCTCCGCTTGAACTAATGAGAGATGTGTTTTCACTCTCGCCCTGACAATAGCCGGGCTAATTGGTTTGGTGATATAGTCAACTGCGCCTAGCTCAAAGCCTTTAAACTCATCACTTTCATCATCTAATGCAGTGACAAAAATAATAGGAATATGAGACGTGCTAGCATTATTTTTTATTCGCTGGCAAACATCAAAGCCATTCATATCTGGCATCATTATGTCGAGTAAAATAAGTTGAGGTAGATCTTTTTCAAGTAAAGCGAGTGCGGCTTCCCCTGACTTAGCAAATGACATGCGATATTGATTACCTAACACTTCTCGCATTACTTTCAAATTAGCAGGTTCATCGTCAACAATTAAAATACGAGGCCTATTGGCTGAAAAGTCCATTAATTAATACTCATTAGTGATAGTTTCTTTTGCAAAGCTTCTAGTTTTGTTTGTGCAGTATCAAAGTCAAACTCATCAAATGCGGTGCTTATACTTTCTACTTCATCCGTAAATTGTGTATCCGAGTTGTGTATTAGTTGGTCAATGAGCTTGTCGTTAAGTTCTGCATTGAAAGCATATTTATGTAATACCTCACAAAGCGTTTTTAGTTCTGAAAAAGACAAAATACGACTGTTTTTTACGCTATTTTTTGGCCGTTTACATACATTGTTTGCTAATAACTGAACTATTATATCTAGTTCTTCTTCTATGGCATTGAGTATATTGTTTATTTCAGTATTTTCGGCGTTCTCTAAATCATTAAGCAACTTCATTAATGTTATAAGACCTAAGTTTCCTGCAACACCTTTCAATGTATGTATTAAACTTTTGGAATTGTTTATATCAGTCAACGGATTATTTATAAGCGCTGCAAATTTGTTACTATTTTCATTTGTAAATTTCGTAATTTCTGTGAGCTGTTTGCATTTTGAACCCCATAAGGCCAAACCTTTTTCAAAATCGATATGCTTGGCATCGGGATCGGTTTGCGCTATAACAAGTTCTTTGGCTAAACCCAGTCCAAGAACTTGAGCAATTTCTTGATTTAATTGATTTATATCAATTGGTTTATTAGTAAAGCCATTCATTCCAGATTTTTTAGCGGTTAATTTATCTTGCTGCAATACGCTGGCTGTTAAGGCTATGATGGGTGTATATTTTAATTGTCTTTGTTTTTCTATTTCACGTATTTTGAGTGTTGCTTCAATACCATCGCATTCAGGCATGTGAATATCCATTAAAATCACATCAAAGTCTTGTTGCTCAAACATACTTATTGCTTCAAAACCATTATTTGCTTTGATTACGGTATGTTGATCTCGCGAAAGTAATAGTGAAAGAAGCTCTCTGTTTTGCTCAATATCATCAACAGCAAGTATTCTAAGTGAGGGAAGCTGAGTATGTAATCCATCAAAGTAATCTATTTTTTCTTCGTCACCGACTTCAAGCGGTAATGAAAAATAAAAACATGTGCCTTTACCCACCTCACTTATGAGATCTATAGTGCCTCCCATTAGTTCAACAAGCTGTTTACTAATAGTAGTTCCAAGTCCTGTACCACCAAACCGTCGCGTTGTTGTCCCATCTGCTTGTTCAAAGGGCTGAAATATGGCTTGTCTGCGATCTTCTACAATACCAATACCAGTATCTTGCACTTCAAAAAAGAGATGTCCATTTTGTGTTGTACTTATAGTTATAGTCACAGATCCTTGCTGTGTGAACTTTATAGCATTCCCTATGAGGTTAGTAAGTATCTGTCTGAGTCGATCAGCGTCTCCGCAGTAGGTTGTCCTTACTGATTCTTTAATATTAAGTGTTAAACTTAAGTTTTTCTTTTTCGCTTCTAACCAAAAAGTAGAAATAATACTATCTATAACAGGCTTCAAATTAAAATGAATAGGCTCTATTGCAAGCTTTCCACGCTCTAATTTTGCAGAATCAAGAACTTCATTGAGTAAGCGTAATAATGAACGAGCAGCATTGTTAACAGTAATGAGATGTTTTTGTTGTTCTTGATCAAGTGGGGTATCCATGAGTAAGTCACTAAAACCAATAATTGAGTTCATAGGAGTTCGTATTTCATGGCTCATATTAGCCATGAAAGATTGTTTAGCGTTAGCGGCTTCTTCTGCTTGAAGTTTCGCAGTTTCAAGCGTTTTCTCGTATTCTTTTCGCTCTGTTATATCAACTAGTACACCGTCAATCCATTGCGGATTTCCATGCTTATCAAAATCAAAAGTTCCTTTATCAAGTAGCCATAGCATTTTTCCATTGCGGTGACGGATCCGATATTCAATAGAGTACTGGCGCTTTTGTGCAATGGCATTATTTATAGCATCAAGAATAGCAGGCTGATCAGTTTTCAAGACAAGGTCATTAAATTCAATACAATGCTCGATAAATTCTTTTGATTGGTACCCCGTTAATTCAAGAACACTCGGGCTAATAAATAGCATTGTCCAATTTTCATCAAATTTACATCTAAACACAACGCCTGGCATATTATTCATTAAAGAGCGATATTGTTGTTCTTTTTCTACTAGACTTCGTTGCAACTCTCGTTGCTCGGTTAAATCAGTAATAAAGCCTACATACAGAGGATTCTGGCCAGGTTGATTAACTTCACCAATGCCTAATCGAATCGGAAATAAATACCCTTTTTTATGTTTAGCGGATATTTCACGATTGACACCTATAACTTTCCCTAAATCAATATTTTCGGCTTTTGATAGGTAATTATCGTGATTTGCTGCAATGCTATCGTCCATGAGCATTTTAACATTATGATCTCGTACTTCACTTTCGCACCAGCCAAATATTTTTGTTGCGGAGTTATTAAAACTTAAAATAATACCTTTGTGATCAATGGTTACAATTCCATCAATCGCAGTACCTAAAATTGCATTTAGGCGCGATTCGTCCGTTGATTTAGCTTCTAGTAACATTCTGTAGCGCACCATGCCATTAAGTACTGCAACCACACTCGTAATAGCTATTGTTGCAGTTGCTACTGCAATAGCGATAAATGTTAAGCCAGCAGTGGCATCCGCATCTTCGTATAAAATAGGGGATGTAGCAACAAACCGTGTTGCGGCCATGCCCATATAGTGCATACCAGCGACGGCTAAACCTAAAATCACAGCGCTTATTAATCGGCTTTGAAAGGGGGCTAATGTAGGAAAAAATATTTCAAGATTAAAGCGACTATACAAAGCAATGAATGACAGTGCGATAGCAATAATAATAGATAAGCCAAATATTATAGGATCGTAGCGTAATAACGGTGCAAGTTGCATAGCAGCCATGCCACTGTAATGCATAGTACCAATGCCTGCACCAAGTAAAATCGAACAAGTAGCAAGTGTTTTTAAATTTCCATCACTATTTACCAGCATAGCCACAGCATACTGACAGGCCAAAAATGCAGGTATAAATGACAATAATGTAATCATGGGATCATATTGAATATTAGTGCAGAGTGAAAAAGCGAGCATACCAATAAAATGCATACTCCAAATACCGACAGAAAAAACAGTGGCTGCGGTAACATTGGCTAAACGCTGGTAGCTTGGGAATTTAGTACTTTTTGCTAAATCAATGAGTTTGGTGGTAAAAAATGCAGAAAATATAGCGATTAGGACGGACATTGAGACTAAAACAGGATCGTAAACCCCATTTACAATTAAACTAGGATCTTGGTCCGTAATGAAAAAAGCTGACAGCATAATAACTCACAATGTAATATCACTATTTTAGTTTAATATAATTAAGCAATTAATAAACAGTTAATTTACTGCAGTTAATAAAGCACTATTTCATAACGACTGAATACGAGAGTACTTTAACTAATAAAGCTAATTTTTTTAATTAAGATGATGCTAATATATTACCTAGATGGGTAAATAATATTTATATTTGAGAAATTGAAGTGTTTGAATATCAGCTAAAAAAAAGCGCACGAAGAAAAACCGTTGCGATTAAAGTTCATAACCAACAGGTAACTGTATATGCACCTAGCTATATTGCAAAAAAGCAAATTGATAGCTGGCTTTTAGAAAAAAAGACGTGGGTTGATGCGCAATTGCTTAAGCAACTCACTGTTGTTGACTGCAAGCAATATCCCTTTGAAACTAAAAAAATATGTATTTATTCTGAGCAAGTAAATGTGCAGTTTGAGCAAGGTCACTGCTCTGGTGTAAAACCACAGTTAGCAGGCTTGTTAATTACGGTATCTAAACGTGTTAAACATCAACAATTAAAGTATCAAAAATTATTAGAAGAGTATTTAAAAGAGCAGCTAACAGCTTATATAGAAATGCGACTTACGTATTTTTGTACACAAATGAACGAGGCTTTACCACGCAATTTGAGTATTGCGATTTATAAAAGAAAGTGGGGGAGTTGTAACAGCAAACGTAATTTGACCTTTAATCTACACCTTATTGGTGCGCCACAGCACATAATTGATTATGTAATAGTTCATGAGTTAGCACATCTGCGTCATTTAAACCACAGTAAAGCATTTTGGCAGCGAGTTGAAAAATTTTACCCTGATTATAAATCAGCATCACAATGGTTAAAAATTAATGGAATGGGCTTACAGTGGGTATTTTAGATTTTACTGATTACTAGGGGGAAATTAAAAGTGGTGGAGGGAGCTGGATTCGAACCAGCGAAGGCTGAGCCGTCAGATTTACAGTCTGATCCCTTTGGCCGCTCGGGAACCCCTCCACACTAATTTTGTTACATTTGGCCCCACTTAACTTAGCGGTAAGAAAAGTGGTGGAGGGAGCTGGATTCGAACCAGCGAAGGCTGAGCCGTCAGATTTACAGTCTGATCCCTTTGGCCGCTCGGGAACCCCTCCAATGCAACGGCGCTGATAATAGCAAAATATGTATTTAAGTAAAGAAAAAAACTAAAGAAAAATGAAAAAAAGCCGATAAATATCTATAACCTACAACAATCGGCTAAAGACTATGCAAATCGATGGTTTGTTGATCACTGAGAACCAATTAAGCACACGGCTTAATAAAAGTGTGCACGAACAGCGAAGAGGAGAGTTTTCTCTTTTGCTCGCAATGTTATCGCATGACGCACTTGATTTTAGCCAATTTCACTTACCGAAAACAGAACTCGAAGACGCAATTATTACCGATGATGCGCTTCGCAAACAATTGGGTGTTGGTCCTAAGCAACTTTTAGCGCCAGATAAATTTGATATGTTGATTGGTCAACACAACGCTTCACTACTGATCAGTGCTGGAGAACGCTCTGGAATGAACGATATTAAATTGAATCATTGTTTGAATCCAGAGCCCCTCTTTATAAGAGATGATGTAACGCATATTCCGTTGAATATCATTGATAATTGCGAGCTTGCTGTGCGTAGACGTATAAAAAACACAGAAACGCAACTTTCTAATCCAGCGATGGACGCCGCTGCTTTTTACGATCACCTTAATAACGATGCTTTACATGAGCCTTTACACTTAGTTACTGCTTGAGAAAATATCTAATAGGGAGCAGCAAGCGTGTTATTTATGTGATTCAGGGACAAAAGCACATTATAATTTAACCTAGGAAATTAACTCTTGCTTACTGATTGATTTACCTTCTTACAGCTTTAAAAATTAGGCATATCGAGTAACCCTATATGTTGTTTTTTGTGTTTTCGCATCACTATTACTGATTAATTTAATGATATTGGCTAATAATTGATTTAGTGCAAAAAAAGCATCCAAAAGTTAATTGCAATTGCTATAATGATCGCAAATGGTATGACATGAAATGCCGCTATCATTAAACCAAGGTAATTAGGAACGTAATGAAGAAAACATTCACGCTGAATCACGAGAAAATCAAATACCCTCGTATGGTTGATGCTGCAAAGCATGAAGTGAAAAAATATTTGAAACGAGAGCGCAATAAAACACTACCTGAAGATGCAGATTATTGGGCATTTGACTGTAAGTTTGGTAACACAGCTGAAGATGCGCAAGTTGTACACGTAGCTGAATTAAGTAACCAAATTGGTGAAATTGAAAAGCAAGGTCTGACTTCTTTCTATGTAGAGATTTTAGCACGACCAGCTCAGCGTCAACAGTTAGACTTAGATGATGACGAATAATATTTAATCAGTATTCGAAATTATAAAATGGGCCCAAGTGGCTCATTTTTTGTTTTACGCTATAAATATTAAGTGTGGAGCGTTTATCGGTTGTTAACTAAAACAGAGGAGGCATGTTTAAATAATACCAATCCGCAATAATACTTAATCAATTTGAGGGATTAAATCTGACGCTAACATCGTTAAAAATTCCTGATATAGAACAACTAAAGAACAAAATTTTTGCCTTGTTATCGACACGATTTCCTTCCCTCAAAATAGATCACTTAATTAAGCGAATCGGTATAAGCAAGTTTGGTGCGCTGGTAAATGTAGCGTTTAAGCGCTAACTACACACCGCAATAATTAACATAAACATGAATAAGGTAGCTACAAGAGTAGAGGAGGGCTTAAGTGTATTTATATCAATAAAGGACTGCCTACAATCAACAATCCTTACTTATGTAAAGGGGTTAAATAAAATTATATATTACACACTGTGGCATTTTTTGTATTTCTTATTACTACCACATGGACAATCATCATTTCTACCCACCTTAATATCCGTAACTGGAAATATAGTGCCATCTAAATAACGCCATTGAGCATTTTCTTTAATGAACTGCGATTTTTCGTGAAGTTCACAAAACAGACTTTGGTAAAAGTACTGAGCTTTAAATTCTACTTCACCTTTATCTTCATCATGGTGTGAGCTAATGACATCAAGATTTATAAATCGACAGCTGTTAGCAAAATCGTTGATTTCTTTAACAGGATTTTCAGCTTGCTTTTCACTTGCATAGGTTTGGTAAACATATTTTGCATTTTTAAGTACATAAGCCGTATAACGCGAACGCATTAGTTGTTCAGGAGTCTGAGCTTGTTGTTTTGCTAAATGAAGAGGTTCGCAGCAGTCTGCATATTCTTGCTGACTGCCACATAAACAGCTTATAGAGTTCAGTGAGTTCATAGTTGTTCTACACAGTATAAAAGCGTTAGTTTAACAAGCTTGTTGGCTATGGGGTATCTTTGTAATTTGAATATTTTTTGTAAAACAGTAAAGTTTTGTTCGTGTTTTACTCAGATCTAAAGATAAGCTATTAAGTAATTGGTTATTTACTATGTCTGTCCATGTAATTACTGCTGAAAAATTACCGTTATGTAACGCCGAATTTAATACATACTCTAAATTGACTAGGTGCTTTTGTCTAATAACAAGTAATTTACTTGTATCAATAGAGCATGAATCAAGTAATGCTTTACTAGGCACGTTATCCGGTGCGATTAATAATGTCCAAGCGTTTAGATTATTGTACTGATGTAGGACCTTTAATAACTCAAATGTCGCAGATATCTCATCTTCAATTTGAATTAAATTAACACAATCACTTTTATCGTCTTGCTGGTAGCTTTTAACTGTTCTAATTGTAATAGGCTGTAACATTTTAGTTATCTCACTGGGTTTATATACAGTATTTATATACAGTAGTTTATACAGTGCTTTTGCGCAAGTATTATTTGCTATTTATTTGTACAGTTATTCTTTTTTAAATATTCAATTAGATTTGATTTTTAAGTAGGTCCTTGATAATTAATATTTTTATATTTCATACCACTTCTAGCTTAAATTTTAATTATAGAGTGCTATTGCTACTATGACTTAGCTAGCAGGTGATTGCAGCGTTTTTACGGTGACTTTATACAGGTGTTTTATGAATAAAATACGTAGATGATTATTCTGTAGGGGAAGTATGAGAGATCAAATGAGAAAACTGCAACTGGTGAATTTGCTCATACAAACTAGCAGCATAACATTGTGCATCTTTAAAGCGTTTGGTTTCAATATGTTTACGTAGATCGGCTAAAGCCGCCGTCGCAGGTTTATGACCTTGACTACTTGATAAGCTTAGCCATGCTGCAGCATGAAAAACACTTTGCGGTACGCCTTGCCCTTTAACAAAAAACAGTCCCAAATAAAATTGTGCTCGGTGATCTCCCGACATAGCAGCCAAACGCATCCATTTTGCGGCAAGTGGATGTTGGTCATTTTTTAAATAATAAAGTGCCTTATTAAGAGAGCTTTGCGGGCGATCCTCATTATTTGGCGCTAAATTAGCATCATTAGGTTGCGTTACAAAAGACAATATATTGTCTAATTGTTGCTCTAAATTCTGGCCTGTTGGTGTTGTATTTATCATATTCGTCTTTTTGTTATTTTAGCTACTTCAATAGTTTAGTATACCGCAAGGTAAAATGTCCTGTAAAAAATTATTTTTATGATAAAATCTCGTCACTTTTTATTATCATAAGTTTATTATGCTCGAAGCCTTATTTAAAATTAATGAAAATGGTTCCTCGGTTCGCCGTGAGTGTATCGCTGGGGTAACTACATTTATCACCATGGTTTATATCGTGTTTGTGAATCCTGCAATGTTAGCTGAAGCAGGAATGGATCAAGGAGCAGCCTTTGTCGCTACATGTATTGCTGCTGCTATTGGTTGTTTTATTATGGGCTTATGGGCTAATTATCCATTAGCACTTGCGCCTGGTATGGGATTGAATGCCTTTTTTACTTACGGTGTTGTGTTGGGAATGGGGTACACGTGGCAAGCCGCATTAGGTGCTGTGTTTATGTCGGGCTGTATATTTCTATTTTTAAGCTTATTTAAAGTTCGAGAGTGGATCATTAATGCGATTCCCTTAGTTTTAAAACAGGCTATTGCAACAGGTATTGGTGCATTTTTAGCGCTAATTGCGCTTAAAAATGCAGGGATCATCATCGCGAGTCCAGCTACTTTAGTCCAGCTAGGCGATATAACATCAGCGGGCCCATTGTTAGCTATTTTTAGCTTCTTTATTATTGCCGCACTTTTATATCGCGATTTTAAAAGTGGTGTTTTAATTAGCATTTTATTGGTGACTGTTATAGCACTAGGTTTAGGGCTTGTTGAATATCATGGTGTGGTTGCTATGCCGCCTTCTATTTTACCTACCTTTATGCAGCTTGATTTTGGTGCGGCATTTGAGCTTTCAATGCTCAGTGTTATTTTTGCATTCTTGTTTGTTGATTTATTTGATACTTCAGGGACATTAGTTGCTGTAACACAAAAAGCGGGATTGGTTGATGAAAAGGGCAATATGCCTCGCTTAGGACGAGCATTGAGTGCAGACAGCACTGCCACAATTGCAGGTGCAATGTTGGGTACTTCAACAACAACATCTTATATCGAGTCGGTTGCAGGTGTATCTGTAGGTGGGCGAACAGGCTTGACGGCTGTTGTTGTTGGTATTTGCTTTTTACTAATGATGTTTTTTGCGCCACTTGCGCAAATGGTGCCTATTTACGCAACGGCTGGAGCCATTTTATATGTGTCTGTATTAATGCTGCAAAATCTGAAATTTGTAAATTGGGATGACATGACCGATGCTATTCCGGTGACTGTTGTATTATTAATGACGCCATTAACTTTTTCTATTGCACATGGTATTGCACTGGGTTTTATATCGTATACTGCAGTTAAAGTGCTGTGTGGCAAGCGAGATGAAGTATCAATTAGTGTCTGGATTTTAACTGTGTTATTTGTTGTTAAGTTTGCGTTTTTATCGTGATAGATGCTGATGAATATTAACAACTGACCAGAAAAAAGCCCATACAATTGTATGGGCTTAACTAAAAAAGATAAATGTTTACCATTTCTTTTTAGGGGCAAATAATACATCTAAATCGTCTTGCTCTTGCTCATTTTTCTTTTTAAGTGCCGTGGCGTTCGAAGCTCTAAGCTCAACACTTATTGCCTCTAAATAACCCTCAACCTCTTGAAGCTTTGCTGTTACATACTCATCAGCGAATGAAACTGAGTTTAATGTTGCATAGGCTTTTTCAAAGTATTGCCTTGCAGAGCCAACCATGCTCGCTGCTTGTGCAGATACGCCACGTTTAATTTGACTTTCTATGTTTATTCTAAGCTGAAGCCTTTCAAGACGTTTGTCTTCTCCTGAAAAAACTTGGCTATCAACTCTACCCTTAGCATGCTCTGATCGTAAAATTGCACGTAGTTTTTTAATACCTTGAATAAGGCCAACAAGCTGTTTATCGTTACTAGGAATAGATAGTGCATCACTATTATTACCTTGAATATTGCTTGATAGGTGTTCTTTTGCTTCGGTTAAACGGCTTTTTAGTGCTTTAGAGCCCGGCGAGTTAATAACCATGGTATTAAGTGCTTCATAAATACGTCGTTGCAATACTCTTATAATGTGTTCCGATAACGGAATATTAGCATTGTTCATTAATGCTTCTTCGGTTTCTTCTATTATCGCTTTTTGTTTTGTAAGCTCTTTGCGACGTTTGCCTTCTTGCTTTTCTTTGTGTTGCTGAACGGCATTAACCCAAAGCGCAATCACAATCAGTGCAACTATAAGCACTATTATAATAGAAACGATCATGTTGTAATTCTCGGATTCATAAGCTAATTAATTAATCTTACATTAAATATATGGTAACGGGGTAGTTTTACAATGATTAACTTAAAAATAGACTAATAATGTATTGAAAGTCTACGCAATTATAAGATAAATCGGAATAATCATTGCTATCTGAAGTATATTTATTGTGCTAGCCTTGAGCTCCAGACGTATAAATGCAAACACACTGGCCTAAAACTACGATTAAAGTAGAATAACGCTTGGACATAACATCTATTGCCTTTATATATAATATGAATAACAACGTTAAAATATGCAGCCATGAAATTACAACAACTCAGATACATAGTAGAAGTACAAAATCATAAACTAAATGTTTCAGCCACTGCTGAGAGCTTATTTACCTCACAGCCCGGCATTTCTAAACAAGTACGAATGCTAGAGGATGAGTTGGGAGTACAAATATTTGGTCGCAGCGGTAAACATTTAACGCATGTAACGAGTCCGGGTAAAGAAATTATTCATATATCACGTGAAATACTATCGAAGGTCGAAGGCATAAAAGCAGTCGCAAATGAACATACGCTACCAGATCAGGGTAAGTTAAATATTGCTACGACTCATACCCAAGCGCGTTATGCGCTTCCGAATGTTATTCAAGGGTTTATGAAAAAATACCCTGCAGTATCACTGCATATGCACCAAGGTACACCGCAACAAATATCGGATGCAGCAGCACGCGGTGATGCCGACTTTGCTATTGCAACAGAAGCACTGCATTTGTATTCAGATTTAGTTATGTTGCCTTGCTACCATTGGAACCGCAGTATTGTTGTCGCTAAAGATCATCCATTAGCTAAAAAAGCAAATAGTTTAACTGTGGCTGATATTGCTCAATATCCACTTATAACGTATGTATTTGGTTTTACGGGGCGCTCAGAGCTAGATAAAGCATTTAGTGCACACGGGCTCGAACCACATATTGTATTTACCGCAACCGATGCTGACGTTATAAAAACGTATGTACGTTTAGGGTTAGGCGTAGGTGTTGTTGCCTCTATGGCGATAGATCAAGTGAGCGATACCGATTTAGTGTGTATTGATGCAAGCCACTTATTTGAAGCAAGTACAACCAAAATTGGCTTTAGAAAGGGCAGTTTTTTGCGTACTTACATGTATGATTTTATAGAACGTTTTGCCCCGCACTTAACTAAAGAGCGAGTAGAGCGAGCAAGTTTATTACGCAACCAAGATGACGTAGATAAGTTATTTGCAGATATAGAGTTACCTGTTAAATAATGTCACTACATTAAACGAATAATAAAAAAGCCGCCTATTTTAAAGTAGTCGGCTTTTTTCTTTTTATAGAGAGCAGATCAACATTCGATAATGTTAACGGCCAATCCACCGCGAGCGGTTTCTTTGTACTTTGTTTTCATATCGTTGCCGGTTTCAAGCATGGTTTTAATCACTTTATCAAGTGATACCTTTTGCTCGCCACTGCCACGAATAGCTAAACGTGAGGCATTAATTGCTTTAATCGCGCCCATTGCATTACGTTCAATACACGGCACTTGTACTAAGCCACCAACAGGGTCGCACGTTAGGCCTAAATTATGTTCCATACCAATTTCGGCTGCGTTTTCTACTTGCACTACATTGCCGCCAACAATTTCAGTTAATGCACCGGCTGCCATTGAACACGCAACACCAACTTCACCTTGGCAACCTACTTCGGCACCCGAAATAGAGGCATTCTTTTTATATAAAATACCAATAGCAGCAGCCGTTAACAAATAACGCGTGGCGATATCGCGATCTACTTCTTTTACAAACGTGTGATAGTACATAAGTACAGCGGGTAAAATACCCGCAGCACCGTTGGTTGGGGCGGTTACTACACGACCACCAGCCGCATTTTCTTCGTTTACGGCAAGGGCAAATAAATCAACCCAGTCCATTGCACGCAGTGGATCGTTACTGACTTCTATATTTAGTTTTAAGTATAAGCTTGGCGCACGACGCTTTACTTTTAAGCCACCGGGTAAAATACCTTCGGTACGCATACCACGGTCGATACAGGCCATCATTACTTGCCAGATATGAAACAGCGTGTCTTTTACTTCGTCTTCAGTGCGCAGTGTTTTTTCGTTTTTCATCATCAAGCTTGAAACACTCAACCCTGACTCTTTACACATTTCTAGTAACTCTTTTGCACTACCAAATGGAAATGGGGCGGGGTTTTCTTCTCTAATATCGAGGGCTGCTTGTTTTTCGTTTTCAAACTCTTCGTCAGTAACAATGAAGCCACCGCCAATAGAGTAATATACTTTGCTGTAAATTTTTTCGCCGTTGTTTGAGGCGATAATTTCCATTGCATTAGAATGCTTAGGCAGTGTTTTACGACGATGAAAAACAATTGCGCCTTGTTTTGGAAACTTTGCTTTGTGTGTTTGGTTTAAATAAATAACCTGATCTTTTTCAATAGTTGCTAAAATATCATCGACTAAATCGGCATCTATTGTTTCAGGATCGTAACCAGCCAGGCCAAGTATTACAGCTTTACCTGAGCCATGGCCTACGCCTGTTTGACCTAGTGAGCCATAAAGCTCTACTTTAATATCGGTAACATTTGCTAATAATTGCTTTTCTTGGAGTTCATTAACAAATAAGCGTGATGCGCGCATTGGGCCAACGGTATGCGATGACGAAGGGCCAATACCGATGCTAAACATATCAAATGCACTGATCATAATGTGTGTCTCTACTTTGTTTCTCAGCACTAAGCTGCTCTTTGAACGGTCGAGTATGATAACGTGGAATTGTGACTGTGTAACTACTAATAACAAAGATTTAAACTGGTAGGGCGAGTTGTTTTGTAAAGTTTTTTATAATACTTGCGGTAGCACCCCAGAGTAATCCATGCGGTGTTTTAAATCCTTGCAATATTACAGTTTTTCCAAATCGTTGAAAAGGCAGGGGTTGCCAGTTAGCTTCGTTATTTAGCTCAGTAATAGACAGTAAAAAGCTCGCTTGCACTTCGTTATAGTCATTTTCCCACGTGGTACTTTTATCTAGTAAACCTACATAGGGGCTAATACTAAAACCCGTTAAGGTTGAATACTCAGGTAAGTGGCCTAATATATTAACGTTGTTTTGGGCAATATTTAGTTCTTCTTTTAGTTCGCGCAGTGCCGTGGTGCGAAGAGTAATGTCGCTTACTTCAAACTTGCCGCCGGGCAAACAAATCTCCCCTGGGTGATGGTGTAAATAAGTAGGACGTTTACACAATAAAATATGCGCATGATTATCTACATCAATAATTGGCAGCATCACGGCGCTCGCGCGTTTTTTACGCGTATCTTTTAACTGGTTTGGCGCAGCTGTAGGGCTTAACAGAAACCGCGCCATAATGTGTTCACTATTCAAAGCAACCTACTGTTTTAATAAGGGAAGAATTTTATTCACTTTATCGTAAGTTTCTTGATATTCCAATTCGACTTTAGAATCAGCGACTATTCCGCCACCGGCCCAGCAGTAAATTTGCGCTTTGTGGCACACCAAGGTGCGAATAGTGATACTCGTATCCATATTTCCACACGCACTTAAATAACCAATTGAGCCACAATAAATGCTGCGGCGATGTGGTTCTAGCTCTTCAATTATTTCCATCGCTCTAATTTTGGGCGCACCGGTGATTGAGCCACCCGGAAAAGCCGCTTTTAGCTGATCGACGGCTGTTTTACCTTCATCAAGTTCAGAGGTTACCGTGCTTACTAAATGATGCACTGCCGGAAAGCTTTCAATAGCAAAAAGAGAAGGGACGTGAACGCTGCCAGGTTTTGCCACTTTGCCTAAGTCGTTACGCAGTAAATCAACAATCATTACATTTTCAGCGCGATCTTTAGCTGATGCTGCGAGTATTTGGGCTTGGCGTTGATCCTCCAGCGAATCCGCTTTTCGCGGCAGTGTGCCTTTAATAGGCTTTGTTTCTACAACGTTATTATTTACTGATATAAAGCGCTCAGGGGAAATTGATAAAATTGCCCCTTGAGGGTGATTTATAAAGCTCGAAAATGGCGCTTTATTTGCTTCACGTAGTTTAATGTAAGCTGCCAAAGGGGAGCCTTCAAACTGAGCGTTGAAGCGCTGCGCTAAATTAATTTGGTAACAATCGCCACTTTTTAAATACTCCTCAATTTGGGCAAATTTTGCAGCGTATTCCGTTTTGCTCATATTTGATTGCCAGTCGCTGTTTAGGGCAAAGCACTGCGTATTAACTTGGGATTTAACGTGTGTATTTAAATATTGCTGATAAAGCGCTAATCGATCGGTATTTGGCTGCGATACATAAAACCAGCTTTGTTGCTGCTTGTCGTAAATAAGGGCATCTAAGTAAAGACCAATAGCCATTTGCGGAAGATTAATATCTTCAATAGCAATTGTAGGCATGTTTTCAATTGTACGCCCCAGATCGTAGCTAAAGTAACCAAGCCAGCCGCCGTTAAAGGGTAAATTGTAATCGGCTTTTGTTTTATCAAGGCGTGAAAGCTCATTATTCATAATTTCAAAGCCGTTATCACTACTTTCTATATTATTTAAAAAGCTTTTATTATTTCTTACTTCAAGGGTACTTTGCGGCTCAATGGCAATAATATCAAAACGGCTGTTTATATGATTACTATTTGCAGAATCTAATAAAATTGCGTAAGGCAAATGTGAAAAATGCGCAAAAACGTCAATGCAGTTTTGTGTTATGCCTAATTTAATACAATTTTTTTTATTGTTTAGCATTTACTGCCCCTTTAAGAACTGGCTCGAAACGGGCTGGGAGGGTATCATAAGTCAAATTTTTTGGCAGCACTAAGCTGCAAAAAACAGTGCAAACCACCGTCACCGGTTTGATTTAGATTACGCGACAACGCGTAACGGTAACTTAAGGAACCACTATGAGTACAATTTGTCAGCAAGATTTTATTGATAGCATTGAAGATGCATTACAATATATTTCGTTCTATCACCCACTTGATTTTGTTCAAGCACTCGAAAAAGCGTATAACAAAGAACAAAGTAAAGCGGCTAAAGACGCCATTGCACAAATTTTAATTAACTCACGCATGTCGGCCGAAGGCAAGCGTCCACTTTGCCAAGATACCGGTATTATTACCTGTTTTGTTAAAGTAGGTATGGATGTTAAGTGGGATAAAACAGATTTAACCGTTCAACAAATGGTTGATGAAGGTACTCGTCGTGCATATTTGAATCCAGATAACCCTTTACGTGCATCTATTGTTGCAGACCCTGCTGGTACGCGTAAAAACACGAAAGATAATACGCCTTCGGTTGTGCATATTGATTTAGTAGCGGGTGGTAAAGTGGAAGTCATGGTTGCGGCTAAAGGCGGCGGCTCTGAAAACAAAAGTAAAATGGTTATGCTAAACCCGTCAGATGATGTTGCTGCATGGGTAGAAAAAACACTACCAACAATGGGCGCAGGTTGGTGTCCACCTGGCATGCTAGGAATAGGTATTGGTGGTACGGCTGAAAAAGCGGCAGTAATGGCTAAAGAGTCGTTAATGGACCCAGTTGATATTCACGATTTAATAGAGCGCGGTGCAGAAACAACTGAAGAAAAATTGCGTTTAGAAATTTTTGATCGTGCTAATAAATTAGGTATTGGCGCACAAGGCTTAGGCGGTTTAACAACGGTTGTTGATGTTAAAATTAAAACAGCACCAACGCATGCAGCTTCAAAACCTGTAGTAATGATCCCAAATTGTGCGGCAACTCGCCATGTACATTTTACGCTTGACGGTTCTGGCCCTGCTAATTTAAAAGCACCTAAGCTGGAAGATTGGCCACAAGTAACATTTGAAGTAGGCGAAGGCACACGTCGTGTTGATTTAAATACATTGACTAAAAAAGATGTTCAAGAATGGAAAATGGGCGAAACCGTTTTACTTTCAGGCACTATTTTAACAGGCCGTGATGCAGCGCATAAACGTCTGCAAGATATGATCAATTCAGGTGAAGGTTTACCTGAGGGCGTAGACTTTGATAATAAATTTATTTATTACGTTGGTCCTGTTGATGCGGTGCGCGATGAAGCAGTAGGTCCTGCTGGCCCTACAACGGCAACTCGTATGGATAAATTTACCGATATGATGCTAGAAAAAACAGGCATTGTAGGCATGATTGGTAAAGCTGAACGTGGACCAGCTACGGTTGAATCTATTAAAGAGCATAAATCTGTTTATTTGATGGCTGTAGGCGGCGCAGCTTACTTAGTATCTAAAGCGATTAAAAAAGCACGCGTAGTTGCTTTTGAAGATTTAGGTATGGAAGCTATTTATGAATTTGAAGTAGAAGATATGCCAGTGACTGTTGCAGTAGACAGTGAAGGCGCTAATGCGCACACGCAAGGCCCTGCAATCTGGAAAGCTAAAATTGAAGAGCTTGATAGTAAGTTAAAATAACGCAAGTTATGCATTAGAAAAGCGAGCCGAGTGCTCGCTTTTTTGTTTTTTCAAATAGGGTTGTTATCAAGCCTACAGCTCTGACCAGTTTGCGGGAAAACTCACTTTTTACTGAAAACCTATAGGGAGCAGTATGTGGCGGGTTAGTAGCACTTGTATACTAAACTTTACACACAATGATGATTTTACGTTCACGTAAACGTGAACTATGTAATTACTTTAACCTGTAGTTTTTAAGACTTACTAATCGCTATTTTATGGATTTTTTATCTACTTAAAAGTTTAAATTTGATTATTTAATTCAATAGCGTTTTTTCATTGGTTTTATCTTCAGTCAATGTAGCGAACACGAATATGAAGTGATAAAGTCTCGGCAATTTCCAGCGCGCATACCCTCTCACGGGTTAACTATTTCGGAGTATTTTAAGTGGCTGTGTTTAATCGAGTTGAATTTGATAACCATGAACAAGTGGTTTTTTGTTCTGATGAAGAGTCGGGTTTAAAAGCAATTATTGCTGTACATAATACCAACCTAGGTCCTGCAGTTGGCGGATGTAGAATGTGGGATTATACGAACGACGAAGATGCTGTTTACGACGTGCTACGTTTATCAAAAGGCATGACTTATAAAAATGCAGTTGCGCGCTTACCATTTGGTGGCGGTAAATCTGTAATTATAGGTAATGCGAAAGAAATTAAATCTGAGCAGTTATTTCGTGCATTCGGTCGCCAGTTAGAGCGATTAAATGGCAGTTATTATTCAGCAGAAGATGTAAACATCACATGTGCTGATGTAGCTTTGATGAATAAAGAAACTAATTACGTATTGGGTCTTGAAGGTAAAAGCGGTAACCCATCGCCATTTACAGCATACGGTACGTTTTTAGGAATTAAAGCAGCGCTACAGCATCAACGTGGTCATCAAAATTTTGCAGGCGTGAAAGTGGCTGTGCAAGGTTTAGGTGCTGTTGCTTATGGTTTATGTAAACATTTACATGATGCAGGCGCTGAGTTGTTTGTAACTGACATTAACCAAGCTGCAATTGATCGCGTAGTTAATGATTTTGGCGCGACTGCGGTTGGCATTGATGAAATTTACGACTTAGATGTTGATGTTTATGCACCGTGTGCATTAGGTGCCACTGTTAACGATTTAACGATACCGCGTTTAAAAGCGACTATCATTGCAGGTTGTGCTAATAATCAGCTGGCAGAGTCTCACCACGGTGAAGTTATTCGTGAAAAAGGCATTTTATATGCACCAGATTACGTAATTAACGCGGGTGGTATTATTAATGTTTATTACGAAACAGCGCCAGAAGGCTACAGCAGCGATGCTTCAAATAAGCATGTTAAAGGTATTTTTAATACGTTAACTGAAATCTTTGCCCGTAGCGAAAAAGAGCAAAAATCAACGCATTTAATTGCTGACGAATTAGCGCAAGAGATCATTAAAAACGGTCTATAAATTTAAGCTAAAATGCAATAAAGGTGTGCAATTGCACACCTTTTGTTTATCTGTAAGTTAAGGGGTGTTGATCTTTGCGGATTTAACCTTGAAAGATCAACAGATCCTAATGCAATTATTATTGAACGGCGGTACACTTTATTTTTAATTTTGTGCGGCAAATTATGACTTCCTCAACTTCTCTTATGCAGCCTATCGATTTAGATAATTGGCCTAGAAAGCAACACTTTGAATTATTTAAACACTTTTCTCAGCCTTATTTTAATGTGTGTGTGCGTTTAGATGCTCAAGCACTTTACGACTATTGCAAAACCAATCAATTTTCTTTTTTTCAAGCGTATGTATATTGCACATTAAAAGCGTGCCATGAGTACGATTCAATAATGCTACGTATAATAGATAGTAAGCCATGGCTACTTAACAGTGTTCGCGCAAGTGTGGTTGAGCTGTCTGAAAACGATACATTTGTTTTTAGTTATTTTAATAGCGCAAGCGATTTTAAAGAGTTTGCAAATCATGCAAGTGACGTAAGCAAAAAAGCGAAACAACAGCCGTTATTTTCTGATGCATTTGCTCAAACAGAAGGGCAAGCTGATTTAATTCATATATCTGTTTTGCCGTGGCTGAATTTTAGTGCGTTTTCGCATGCATTTAGTGAAGGGGAGAGTTTAGGCATTCCTAAATTTGTATTTGGTCAGTTTGATAAACACACCGGCACAATGCCTTTAGCTATCGATGTACACCACTCATTAATGGATGGTTTGCACGTAGCGAAATTTATAAACACATTGCAGGATACATTTGACACCTTTTGCAAAGGTTAATCTTAAAAGTCACCATTTTAACGGTAGTGCAAAGTAGTAAGTAATTTATAAGTAGTTTATAAGTAGTTTATAGGTCACACAATTCGAATTACTTTATATTCAAATACATAACCTTATATCCTTGAAAAGCACGTGTGCTGGACATATTTATATAGCATACCTTAGCTCAGGAAATCCCCATGATAAATGGACTGTTAATTGTTGTTTTAATTCTTTTTGTGGTGATTTTCTGGCGTTGGCCATCAATTCAAAACCGATTATGGCGCAGTAAATATAAAGACTTTGCTTTAAATTCGCAGCAAAAAGATATTTTACTGCGTTGCATGCCCATCTATAAAAAAATGACCGACGCCGACAGAGAAAAATTAGAGCGACACATAACGTGGTTTTTAAACGAAAAACGCTTTGTCGGTTGTGATGGCTTAAAGCTAACGTCTGCAATGAAGTTAATTGTTGCCGCCGATGCGTGTGTATTAGTGCTTAATAAACCTTGGCCGTTATATAAAAATGTAAAAGAAATTTTATTATACCCAAGTGCTTATTACGCCCCGCAATCAACACGCGATAGTGCAGGGCTTGTGAGTTACCATAATGCAGTAAGGCTTGGTGAGTCTTGGCCTGGCGGCACACTAGTACTCAGTTGGCATGACGTGCTTGAAGGTAACCGCTTGCCAAGTGATGGACATAATTTAGTTTTTCATGAATTTGCGCATCAACTCGATCAAGAAACAGGAAAAACAACAGGCACGCCACTTTTAAAAAGCTCAGCAGATTACAAAGAGTGGGGCCGAGTATTTAGCCGCGCGTTTACGCAGTTGAAAAGTCATGTTGCTTATAGCATGCCACACGTTATTCACAGCTATGGTGCAACTAATGAAGCCGAATTTTTTGCTGTTATCACCGAAACCTTCCTCGAAAAACCCGCAGAGCTGCGCCGATACGATCCTGAAATTTATAGTATGCTCGTTAATTACTATCAATTTGACCCTATAGTTTGGCATTAAACTTATATAAACCGCGCTTTATCATATAACACTGGCAAGTTGTGCTTGTTTTTGTTGCAATTGTGTAAAATAGTTTTACAGCAACAAAAACAAGCGAGAAACGCATGAAAAAAATGCTTCATACAGTATTGGCATTGTCGGTGTCATTAGCGATAGGGCAAGTGAATGCCGCCGAAAAAGACGAACAAAAATGGCACGTAGATTCACCTAAGGGGCAATTTGTTGACGCTGCAATTAACGTTGAGCAAGGCACTTGGATGAATATTGATGTAAGCCCAGATGGTAAAACGGTAGTATTTGACTTACTTGGCGATATTTATACTATGCCAATGAGTGGTGGTACAGCTACAAAGCTCACCTCTGATATTGCATGGCAAATGCAACCACGCTTTAGTCCTAACGGCAAAAGTATTGCGTTTACCTCCGACCAAGGTGGTGGCGATAACATTTGGATAATGGACTTAAATGGCGAAAATCAACACGCTGTTACCGATGAAACCTTTAGATTACTAAATAGCCCTGCATGGAGTCCTGATGGCGACTACTTAGTTGCGCGTAAACACTTTACAGCTAGCCGCTCATTAGGTGCAGGTGAAGTGTGGTTGTATCATAAAGCGGGTGGCAAGGGTGTGCAGCTTACAAAACGCGAGAACGATCAAAAAGATTTAGGTGAGCCAATGTTTTCACCTGATGGTCGTTATGTATACTTCTCGCATGATGCAACACCCGGTAAAACCTTTCATTATTCAAAGGATTCTGTAGCGGGCATTTATAAAATTAAGCGCTACGACCGTGAAACGGGTGAAATTGAAACCATAATCGATACGATGGGCGGTGCCATTAGGCCTACACCGTCACCTGATGGTAAAAAACTGGCGTATATAAAGCGTGATGATTTTCAAACTAGTCTTTATTTATATGACTTAACCAGCGGTGAGCACACTAAGCTTTACGATAAGCTTGAGCGAGATATGCAAGAAACCTGGGCTATTCATGGTGTATACCCAACCATTGCATGGACACCCGATAATGAAGAACTGGTATTTTGGGCTGGTGGCACAATTCACAAGCTAGATGTTGCAGACAAATCTGTTAAAACCATTCCTTTTAAAGTGCAAACGACTAAAAAAATCCAAAAAGCGGTGCGCTTTACACAAAACTTAGATACTGATGAGTTTGATGTAAAAATGCTGCGTAATGTGCAAGTAAGCCCAGATGGCGAAACTGCAATTTTTGAAGCGCTTGGGCATATTTATAAACGTGATTTAGAGTCGGGTAAAATTAAGCGCTTAACAAAGCAAACTGATCATTACGAATTATTTCCACAGTACTCTCGCGATGGTAAAAAAATAGTTTACACCACATGGGATGATAACAAACAAGGGTCTGTAAGAGTGGTTTCTGCGCGTAGTGGTCGTGGCGATACAATTACTAAAGAGCCCGGGAAATATGTAGAGCCTACGTTTAGCCCAGATGGTAAAACGGTTGTTTATCGTAAAGCCACTGGCGGCAGTATTTTAAACCCTAAGTGGTCACTTAATCCGGGGGTTTATAGCGTAAGCGCTAAAGGCGGTAAAAGTGAGCTTATTTCAAAAAGTGGTTATCAACCACAATTTGGAGATGCAAACGATCGTGTTTTCATTATGAGTCCTTGGCCAAAACCAACGTTAAGTGTAGTAGAGCTTGAAAGTAAAAAAGTTAGCAAACTATACGAGTCAGAGCATGCGACAGAATTTAGAGTATCACCAGATGGCAAATATTTAGCGTTTGCAGAGCGATTTAAAGTATTTGTAACCCCGTTTGTACAAAGTGGTAAAACAATTAATATTGGGCCTAAAGACAGTCAATTTCCAATAGAGCAGTTATCGGTACGTGCTGGTGAAAACATTAGCTGGAGTGCTAAGAGCAACAAACTTTATTGGACATTAGGGCCTGAGCTTTATCATGCAAGCCTTGAGGGGATGTTTGCCATTAACAAAGCCGAAGATGCCGACTTTAAAGTGAAAAGTGGCGATAATATCGGTTTCAGTAAAAAAATGGCAGAGCCTAAAGGCATGATTGCGCTCACTGGTGCAAAAATTATAACGATGGACGGCGAAAAGGTTATTGAAAATGGTGTAATTATCACTGATGGCAAGCATATTAAAGCAATTGGTACAGCCAGCGAGATAAGCATCCCTAAAGGTGCTGAGGTTATTGATGTAACAGGTAAAACTATTATGCCTGGTATTGTTGATGCTCATGCACATGGCTCGCAAGCAAGTGACGAAATTATACCTGAGCAAAACTGGAAAAACTTTGCTGGTTTAGCGCTGGGTGTAACTACAATTCACGATCCATCAAACGATACCTCAGAAATATTTACCGCAAGCGAAATGCAAAAGGCAGGCATGATTGTTGGCCCGCGTATTTTCTCAACCGGTACTATTTTATATGGCGCAAATATGCCAGGTTATACGTCGCATATTGACTCGTTAGACGATGCTAAATTTCATTTAGAGCGCCTTAAAAAAGTAGGGGCGTTTAGTGTTAAATCGTATAACCAGCCTCGCCGTGAGCAGCGCCAACAAGTTATTGAAGCAGGCCGGATGCTTGAAATGATGGTTGTCCCTGAAGGTGGCTCATTATTACAACATAACTTAAGTATGATTGTAGATGGACACACAGGTATTGAGCATTCAATCCCTGTAGAGCACATATATGACGATATAAAGCAGTTATGGTCGCAAAGTGATGTAGGTTACACACCAACACTTGTAGTGGCTTATGGTGGCATTTGGGGTGAAAATTACTGGTATGATAAAACTGATGTGTGGAATCATCCGCGTTTAAGTAAATTTGTGCCAAAAAATCAATTATTACCACGCTCTATGCGCCGCATTAAAGCGCCCGATCATCACTATAATCACTTTAATAACGCACGCGTTGCTGCTGAGCTGCAAGACCTAGGTGTATTAGTTAACTTAGGTGCTCACGGTCAGCGTGAAGGCTTAGGTGCACACTGGGAGATGTGGATGTTTGCACAAGGCGGAATGACACCGCTTGAGGCTATACGTGCATCAACACTCGATCCGGCTAAGTATTTAGGGCTTGATAAAAACGTAGGCTCGCTTGAAGTGGGCAAACTGGCAGATTTAATGGTTATAGATGGCGATCCGCTCAAAAATATTCGAGATTCGGATAAAGTAGATTACACCATGATCAATGGTCGATTATTCAATGCAGAGACAATGAGTGAAGTGGGCAAAAAAGAACGCGAACCACTTTACTTCGAAAAGTTATAATTTATTTTGAACTTTTTAAAGCGGCTATTAGCCGCTTTTTTTAGCTTTGAAAATAGCAGGCATAAAAAAACCGCTTAGCGCGGTTTCTTTTAAAAATCATAAATGTTGATTAAACAACACCGCGCGGTAAGCGACAATCATGATCTTTACGAGCTAAAATTACAATCCAAAGCTCTTCCGCTGTGTAACCTTCTTCATTTTCGGTAACAACAGTGAATGGGGCTTTTTTCTGTGCTTTTACAGGCGCAGCCGCTTTGGTTTTAGTTTTTTTAGCAGGCGCTTTTGGTGTTGTTTTACCAGAGCTTAATTCTTCAGTCAGCTCTACTAAATCAGCTAGGCGTAAATTTTTACCGCCATCAATGCTGTACCAGCCAGGTTTAGTTGTTATTTCAGGTTTTTTACCATTGGCAGCTTCGTACGCTGCTTCAAAGGCAGATAACACTTCTGTTTTGTCTAGTTTGCTCATCAGAGACCCTATACGTTGTGAACACAGATAAAGAAGACGTATTTATACCTATTTTGAATCAGTTTTTCAATTTTTTGCGATTTTCCTTTCATTTTTACGCCATAAACGCCAAAATTTGCACAAAATTCAGTGCTTAGTAAGGTAAGTTATATGCAACGTCGAGAATTTAACCAACTATTAAACGACATTTTGAAACCTCATACAATTAAAGATTTTTGCCCAAATGGTTTGCAAGTTGAAGGTAAAAACGAGATAAAAAAAATTGTAACCGGTGTAACGGCAAGCCAGGCATTAATTGATGCAGCAATAGCTCAAAAAGCAGATGCTATTTTGGTCCATCACGGCTATTTCTGGAAAGGAGAATCTCAACCAATTACAGGTATGAAAAAACGCCGTATAGGCGCATTATTAGCAAACGATATTAATTTATTCGCTTATCATCTGCCTCTTGATGTTCACCCTGAAATAGGTAATAACGCGCAACTTGCAAAGTTACTCGATATTGAAATAGAAGGTGGACTTGAATCTGTTGTAAATAGCGTGGCGATGAAGGGGCATTTAAAAACGCCATTAAGTGGTGAAGAATTTGCAGACAAAATTGCAAAAGTGCTGAATCGCACACCGCTTACCAGTTTAGTACGCGCTGCTAAGATTGAATCAATAGCGCTGTGCACCGGTGGTGGACAAGGGTATATTGATTTAGCTGCAGAGCAAGGTATTGATGCGTATTTAACTGGTGAGGCATCGGAGCAAACAATTCATAGCTCTCGTGAGCAAAATATTGATTTTTTTGCAGCAGGGCATCATGCAACAGAGCGCTATGGTGTAAAAGCTTTGGGTGAGTTATTAGCGCAAGAGCATGGTTTTTATGTGACATTTATAGACATAGATAACCCAGTTTAACTAGGCTATCTATTAGCTAACCTGAACTTTGGTTGAAATAGATTTTATTGTCCAGAGTTCAGGTTAGGACTATATAAGTTACAGCGCCTCTGGATCTATCCAGCGGCGCAAACTTATCCATGTATTTCCTACTACTTCGTGACTATATTGCGTAACCACAAGTAAGGCTTGAGCATTTGGAATAAACTGCTTGCTCCACGGCAGCGCTGCAAAATTATGGTAATCAGTGGCTGCGGTTATGACTTTAATGCCTTGAGCATTAAATAAGTCTTTGGCACGGGGCATGTGCAGTACAGATGTTACTAGTGCAACTTTAAAGTCGACTAATTTTGATGCCAGTAACTTAGCTTCTTCACCAGTATCCATTGCTTTTGGATTTTGGAATATACGGCTTTTATTAATTCCTAAACTCACCGCTGTTTGATACATAAGCCCGCTATTAGTAGTATTTTGATAACCCCCGCCTGAAACTATAAGCTCTGCATTAGGGTAGTGCTTGGCAAGTTTTACACCTTCTACTAAGCGTGTTAGTGCACAATTACCTAGTTGATTATTTGCACTTAAAGCTGGATTTGGGTTTATATCGCAACCTAGTACAACTATTTTGTCTATTTTTGGATGCTTTAGGGTATTAAATGCAAGCGACGCAGGTTCATTATTTTGGATAATTAAATTGGCGATAAAGGGTGTGCTCAATGCAAGTAATACAATTAAGCTTAAAGTAGATAAGAAGAGAGCTGATTTGCGGCCTTTAAATGCGAGTAGGAGCATCAGGCACGCAAATAAACCAAATAGAGGTAGTGGCATAAGTAAGCCACCAATCATTTTTTTAATAACAAACATAAGAGTTAAACGCTGTAGGGTTAATTACAGCGATATTACTTATTATATTGATGATTATCGACCGTTATTTAGCTTACACGTATTTAAAAAGTGACGATAAACAGGGTTATCTTTCATGTCTTTTTTCATCGCTAAATACATAGGGCGAGTAAGCCCAAGTGCTCCTAGCGGAATAGACTTAATTAAGCCTTGGCTTTCATAAGGGGTAACTAACCAATCAGGTAATGCAGCAACGCCCATCCCAGCACTCACTAATTGAAAAATAAGCAGCCCTTGATCCACCGTTTTTAACGTGCCGTCAAACCGTGCATTTTGAATGAAGTGTTTAAAAATATCTTGGCGTTCACGTGGAATAGGGTATGAAATAATGGTTTCGTTTTTTAAGTCAAGCGCGGTGACATAGGCTTTTTTTGCTAAATCGTGATCTGGAGCGACAATAAGTTTGAGTTTAAAGTCGAATAAATGGGCATATTCGAGTTTATCTGGCTCACGTATATCAGACGTCAAAACTAAGTCGAGTTCATCATTTAGTAAGTCAGGAATAGCGTCATAACTAAAGCCGCGTTCGTAATCAATTTTTATATCAGGCCAAAAGTTATTAAATTCTTTAATCGTAGGTAGTAACCAATGAAAACACGCATGGCATTCTACGCTCAAGCTAAGTTGAGAAATCGGCTGGTTTAAACTTTCTTTTAATCGGCACTTAGTTGCTTCTACCTTAGGCAGTATTTCGTGAGCAAGTTCAAGCAATAGCATGCCTTGTGGAGTGAAACGCACTGGCTGAGTTTTACGCTCAAATAATTGGCAATCCAACTTGTTCTCTAAATCTTTGATTTGATGAGATAAAGCGGACTGTGTTAAAAATAGTTCTCGTGCTGTATTAACCAAGGAACCGGTTTCTTTTAGTGTTGCAATGGTTTTTAAATGTTTAATGCCAATCATCTTTAAAAATTCTCATGGGGAAAAGTAAATACAGCTCAGATTAACTACATACTACCTCTATATAAAATACGTTTCAACGTCTAGATGGCTAAATGAAAGAGTTTTTATTATAAATAGATTAAAGATTAAAAAAATTAATTTTTTACGTAATTAAAAAACTGATTGGAACAGTTGTAGATGAGTTTACTTCATGTTTGATATTGAAAATATATCTGTTATGGAATAGCTTGC
>NZ_JACJEM010000150.1:0-626 GCF_014164085.1 Pseudoalteromonas sp. SG45-5
TATGTATCACTTATGTACAAAAGTGAATTTCCTAACTTACTCAGTTACACACGATTTCTAGCCGTTATGCCGAGAGTAATTGTGCCAATGTGTGCCTATTTCACTTCACTTAAAGGTAAACCCACTGGCGTTGAATTCATTGACTCTACATCTATTAAGGTCTGCCACAATATTTGTATTCCAAGACACAAGACCTTTGATGGAATAGCCCAGCGAGGAAAGGAACGATGGGATGGTTTTATGGCTTCAAGCTACATTTAGTCGTTAATCATCATGGTGAAATTGTTGCTGCGAAAGTGACAACAGGAAATGTACATGATACTCAACCAGTCCGTGAATTAGCGAGCTGCCTGACGGATAAATTGTCCGGTGACAAAGGGTATCTAAGTAAGGCTTTAGAAGCGAATTTGCTCGATAAAGGGGTAAAGCTGATTACGACGGTTCGCAAAAATATGAAGGTAAAAGCGATGTCATTATGGGATAGAGCGATGCTTTCAAAGTGTTTTATAATCGAAACAATTAATGACCAACTCAAGAATATATCCTTCATTGAACATTCGAGACATCGGAGTATGAACGGCTTTATGTTGAATTTAGTGGCTGGATTGGTGGCTTATTGCTTTAAA
>NZ_JACJEM010000151.1:0-607 GCF_014164085.1 Pseudoalteromonas sp. SG45-5
GATTCTCAGTGAAAACAAGGCGAATTTACGCGTCAATAGCTAGCCTATTGCAAGTAAATTCAACGCAGTTAGCGCTGATAATAGCTGCTCGAGATAGATTTATTATCCAGAGTTCAGGTTATTTAGTAATACGAGAATGCTATTTTTCATAAAACAAAGTGAGGACACTTAAAATTAGACAAAGCCGCTTTATATTATTTGTAGGTATATAGTAGTGGAATTGGTTTATGGGCTATAAGTACGCCTTATATATAGTAGATGCATTCATGTTTAGCCTGATATTTGAGCTAAAACTTCCTTTCAGCTCCTTATTTGTATGACTTTCATACTAAATTCATTTAATTGTCAAAAAGCTGAAATAAAACATTGACCCCCGCTCGAATCTCCCTATAATGCGGCCCCACTGAGACGGGAAACGCCGAAGCATAGCGAGGCAGCAACGACTCAGAGAGTTAAATAAAACTTCGGTTTTAAATTTTCCAAAAAGAAAGTTTAAAACTAAGTGTTGACTCGAAAAATAAAGGGTGTATTATTCGCATCCCTTGAGACGCTAAAGCGACTCAAAACGTTCTTTAACAATATAAAGCAATCATCTGTGTGGGCACTC
>NZ_JACJEM010000152.1:0-593 GCF_014164085.1 Pseudoalteromonas sp. SG45-5
GATACTCCTTCACGCCACTACGCGCACGTAGATTGTCCTGGTCACGCCGATTATGTTAAAAACATGATCACTGGTGCTGCTCAAATGGACGGCGCGATCTTAGTAGTTGCTGCGACTGATGGCCCAATGCCACAAACGCGTGAGCACATCCTTCTTTCTCGTCAGGTTGGCGTTCCTTACATCATCGTGTTCATGAACAAATGTGACATGGTAGATGACGAAGAGCTACTTGAACTAGTAGAAATGGAAGTTCGTGAACTTCTTTCAGAATACGATTTCCCGGGTGATGACTTACCTCTAATCGCTGGTTCTGCGCTTAAGGCGTTAGAAGGCGAGAAAGAGTGGGAAGATAAGATTGTTGAGCTTGCAAATGCACTTGATTCTTACATTCCAGAGCCAGAGCGTGATATCGATAAGCCTTTCATCATGCCTATCGAAGACGTTTTCTCAATCCAAGGTCGTGGTACTGTTGTAACTGGCCGTGTTGAAGCTGGTATCATCAACGTGAATGACGAAGTTGAAATCGTTGGTATCAAGGACACTACTAAGTCTACTTGTACTGGTGTTGAAATGTTCCGTAAGCTTCTTGACGA
>NZ_JACJEM010000153.1:0-593 GCF_014164085.1 Pseudoalteromonas sp. SG45-5
TCGTCAAGAAGCTTACGGAACATTTCAACACCAGTACAAGTAGACTTAGTAGTGTCCTTGATACCAACGATTTCAACTTCGTCATTCACGTTGATGATACCAGCTTCAACACGGCCAGTTACAACTGTACCACGACCCTGGATTGAGAAAACGTCTTCGATAGGCATGATGAAAGGCTTATCGATGTCACGCTCTGGCTCTGGGATGTAAGAATCAAGTGCATTTGCAAGCTCAACAATCTTATCTTCCCACTCTTTCTCGCCTTCTAACGCCTTAAGCGCAGAACCAGCGATTAGAGGTAAGTCATCACCTGGGAAATCGTATTCTGAAAGAAGTTCACGAACTTCCATTTCTACTAGTTCAAGTAGCTCTTCGTCATCAACCATGTCACATTTGTTCATGAATACGATGATGTAAGGAACGCCAACCTGACGAGAAAGAAGGATGTGCTCACGCGTTTGTGGCATAGGGCCATCAGTCGCAGCAACTACTAAGATCGCGCCGTCCATTTGAGCAGCACCAGTGATCATGTTTTTAACATAATCGGCGTGACCAGGACAATCTACGTGCGCGTAGTGGCGTGAAGGAGTATC
>NZ_JACJEM010000154.1:0-592 GCF_014164085.1 Pseudoalteromonas sp. SG45-5
CATTCTTAATGCATCGTGTTTTGTAGCTTTTCTATATTATGAACAAGGCAATACAATTGCCATTGCGCATTCACTTTCGCTTGCCCCCGTAAGGTCAATTTATTCATGCCTTTGTTCACTGTAATATTCCGCTTTTTATTTAAAGGAAAGCAGGCTCTATACAGCTAAGTCGTTTGCCATTTTTTAATAAACAGCTGTCGTCGCCCTATTAGGCTGTCTATTTTTACTTTCATCTTATCAACATAGCTCAGCTTTTTACGTGATTCATTATTTATAAACTGAACTTGTCGCCCCGTTTTAATGGGTGGCTTTCGCATACATTGCTGTTGTAGTGGGCATACTTTGCAGTCTTTTAAGTAACCGCAGAATCGCGTGTATTGCTGATTGTGACTTTTTACATTTATACCGCTTCGCCACATGGCATTGCCTGCGGGGCAGCGGCATGTTTGGGTTGCTTCATCATAATAAAAATCGTCTGAGGTAAATAATCGTGGCTTGCCTTTACTGCGTTTTAGTCGGCGTTTTTCTTGCTCTGTTTCATACGTTTCACTTTCTTTAAACAGCGGGTTTCGTTTTCTAAATTGGTTATCCG
>NZ_JACJEM010000155.1:0-571 GCF_014164085.1 Pseudoalteromonas sp. SG45-5
CCACGGAGTGATTCATGACTGGGGTGAAGTCGTAACAAGGTAGCCCTAGGGGAACCTGGGGCTGGATCACCTCCTTATACGATTTAGAACTTATTTGTTCGTAGTGTCCACACAGATGATTGTTATTGTAAAGAGAACAACACTTATTGTTTTGGGTCTGTAGCTCAGCTGGTTAGAGCGCACCCCTGATAAGGGTGAGGTCGGTAGTTCAAATCTACTCAGACCCACCACTTCTTGTCTAATCAAGAAGATGGTTAAAACAATAAGTACCAGCATATGTGGGGCTATAGCTCAGCTGGGAGAGCGCCTGCCTTGCACGCAGGAGGTCAGCAGTTCGATCCTGCTTAGCTCCACCACTTTTACTTCTTAAAAATAAATATTCTTTATCGGGCCATTAACCGCCTGAGAATAGAGTGTGTTTAATTTTGAGAGGTTTTCGTATCTCTTGCTCTTTAAAAATTTGGAAAAGCTGATAATAAAATTCTGATAGATACATTGTATTTATCAAGAGTTTTCAAAAGTAAAAAAAGAATGGTAGCAGTACCATTCAGTGCCATTTAATTAACGTTTT
>NZ_JACJEM010000156.1:0-563 GCF_014164085.1 Pseudoalteromonas sp. SG45-5
CAAACTCCCACTTTATATTCTGCATAAAATACAGTAATCGATTGAACCAAAATAGGAACTCAGCTATGGTTAGTTTATCAATAAAAATAAATAAAAAAACGAGTTAATCTACAGGCTCGTTAGGCATATGAATAAATTATCCATCTCCGAAGCTGCAAATAAACATGTCACAATCGATTTTAATGATTATGATAATCCGAAATGGTCTGAGGCTGAAAAAATTCTTGAAGTCGAATTATCCTTTGATCGTATTGGAAATCAAGTTGCAGGTATTGATGAGGGGATTTTCCCGTCATTTATCAAAGATGACATCAAAATAGATGCGGGATGGGATAACTGGTCTGGGTGTTACCTTTTATCAACGTCCAAACAAGGCGATGAGTTACTTAAACAACTGGCAGTCAGATTGTCTAAGTAAACCTTAGGTGGCAAAATGCCTAATCGGGTAGCCGGAGGTCTCTAACCTCCAGCCCCCACACCACCCATCATGCGGGTCCGCAATGGGCGGTTCATCTCCCGTAATGAATATTGATCCAAATATTTTTCAATGACACTAAACCTTG
>NZ_JACJEM010000157.1:0-560 GCF_014164085.1 Pseudoalteromonas sp. SG45-5
ACTTCTCATCGTATTGCCGCTGTGTTAAAGGGGCAAGGTACAGCAATGGAAAGAAAAAAGGCGCTACGAATCAGAAGAATGGTAATCGTTATTTAGCGTGGGCCTTTACTGAGGCTGCTAATTTTGCAATTCGTTATAACCCAACAGTTAAAAAATATTATCAACGAAAACTGGCTAAAACAAACAAGGTAGTTGCGATTAAAACGGTTGCACATAAGCTCGCAAGAGCGTGTTATCACGTGCTTAAAGACAATGTACCATTCGATGAACACAAGGCGTTTGCTTAGCGTCTATAAAACAAATTAGGTTAACGTGTTGAGCTAGTAATAGGGTTGGTAAAACCATTAGATTTGATTGAGCCTGCACGTTAACCGATCATATTTTAAATACTGGATATGCCCAATGTTTGAGCCACAAAGGGTTGGTTATGTGTAAGTGTAAGCATAAACCACAGACTTGTTACAGCGCAGTGTGTAAACACAGCAAGAAACTGGACTGACATTGGTACTAAACGATGACTGAGGCGAAAGCCAAGGGCCTTAATTAATCATCAATAATGC
>NZ_JACJEM010000158.1:0-554 GCF_014164085.1 Pseudoalteromonas sp. SG45-5
GCATTATTGATGATTAATTAAGGCCCTTGGCTTTCGCCTCAGTCATCGTTTAGTACCAATGTCAGTCCAGTTTCTTGCTGTGTTTACACACTGCGCTGTAACAAGTCTGTGGTTTATGCTTACACATAACCAACCCTTTGTGGCTCAAATATTGGGCATATCCAGTATTTAAAATATGATCGGTTAACGTGCAGGCTCAATCAAATCTAATGGTTTTACCAACCCCATTACTAGCTCAACACGTTAACCTAATTTGTTTTATAGACGCTAAGCAAACGCCTTGTGTTCATCGAATGGTACATTGTCTTTAAGCACGTGATAACACGCTCTTGCGAACTTATGTGCAACCGTTTTAATCGCAACTACCTTGTTTGTTTTAGCCAGTTTTCGTTGATAATATTTTTTAACTGTTGGGTTATAACGAATTGTAAAATTAGCAGCCTCAGTAAAGGCCCACGCTAAATAACGATTACCATTCTTCTGATTCGTAGCGCCTTTTTTCTTTCCATTGCTGTACCTTGCCCCTTTAACACAGCGGCAATACGATGAGAAGT
>NZ_JACJEM010000159.1:0-542 GCF_014164085.1 Pseudoalteromonas sp. SG45-5
ATTTTACTCGATGAATTAGATAAGAAGTTAACCTACAAACGCCTTAAGTTTGCACGTTACGCTGATGACATAATCATTTTAGTAAAAACGAAAAGCGAAGGGCTAATAATCCAACGGGACATTACTGCGTTTATCACTCAGCGATTAAAACTCAAAGTGAATGAATCGAAAAGTCGAGTCGGTCCCGTATCAGGCTCGAAATTTCTTGGGTTTACCTTCCGCTACGCTAAAGTGCAGATCCACGAACAGGCGCTAAAGAAATTTAAAGCAAATGTAAGAGAACTCACTAACCGCAACTGGGGGATCTCAATGACCCTACAAATTCATAAACTCACGCAGTATTTACGTGGCTGGGGACACTATTACCTAATAGCCAACACTTATCAGTTAACGGTGGATTTAGATCATTGGATCCGCCGTAGGATAAGAATGTGCTACTGGCGGCAATGGCGTAAACCTCGCACCAAAGTACGCAGTTTAATGAAATTGGGTGTTAGCGAGCGACTCGCCATAGCCTGTGGTATCACCAGTAAAGGCCCTTG
>NZ_JACJEM010000015.1:0-82052 GCF_014164085.1 Pseudoalteromonas sp. SG45-5
TTAAATTTGCAGCAGTCTGTTTGGTATTTAGGCAAGGCAGAGCCTATGTAGTGTGGTTATTCCCCATAAATGGGCGATAACGTAGCATTAATGCCAAACAGGCGCTGCCCAAAGGGTTCTTCCTAAGGGCTATTTACTCTTTGTTGCTCGGTTTTTACTTAGCCCACTAGGTTACAAACCTCGCGCCGCGATTAAATAGCCCCTAGTTTGAACAAATTTTAATCCGCAAAGATCAACAGACCCTAAGGTAATTTAATGGAAAATTTTGATAAAATCTACGCTGTTAGCGTTAATGTAGGTGAATACCTACTTTTACAAGAAACGATGTTTGAGCAATCTATGCAGTTAACAAACAACGATATTTTTACTTTTGACGGTACGCCAAAAAATGATAATTGGCGTCCTGTAGATGTTGATTGGTTGGTAGTTGAAGGTGAAACCCCGACTAACAAACCAGATATAGCTGGATGGGGGGCTATGTCGCTCGCTATACCTATTGCTTTACAAAAAGTATTTGAGCTTACGTTAAAGAGTTCTTGTGAGTTTTTACCATTAAACTTAAATGGTGAGAGTTGGTTTGCATTAAATATCTTAGGTCAGCAAGTAGCTATTAATGAAGAGCATACAGAGTTAAATTTAAAAAATGGCCGTGTTAACAGGGTAAGGCGCTTTAAAAAGTTAGTCCTCAGTAAAGGTGCTATACAACAGGGTGGATTATTCAAAGTTAAGGGAGCCGGTATTTTCACCTTTTGTACAGATCAAAAGGGCGGCCTACATGACTTGGTGAAACAGCATAACCTGAAAGGCTTAAAGTTTACTGAGGTAAATGCGGTTTAATGTATTAGCTTTCGCTGTTTGCTCTCTGAATTAGAGGTGTATCCATAACGAGCCCTATTAGCCACGCCTGACAGATAAAAATAGGCTTATTCAATTTAAAGCAGTGCACTTTAAGTTATATACGCTAACTAATGTGCCATTTTAATAAAAATGTCATACTCCCTTGTGACAATTTAATGAATTTCACAAAGGATATGAGCGCAATGTTGTTTGCTATTTTTAGACAGTTTTTTTTACTAGGGTGCATGAGCTTTGGCGGCCCAGCTGCGCATTTGGGTTACTTTAAGCGCCACTTTGTAGATACATTAAATTGGTTAACTAGTGCCCGTTACGCGCAGCTTATTAGTTTAAGCCAAGCACTGCCAGGGCCTGGTTCTAGCCAAGTTAGTTTTGCGATTGGTGTTGAGCGGGCTGGTGCATTAGGTGGTATAGCTGCGTTTTTAGGCTTTACGCTACCCTCGTTTTTAATAATGATGCTGCTGGCTATCAGTGTGCATCAGTTTGACGCTGTTTACTTTGCTATTATTGCAGGCTTAAAATTATTTGCCGTTGTTATTGTGGCTGATGCCACGTTTAGTATGGCTAAAAGCTTTTGTACTAGTATTACACTTAAGCTACTTGCGGTAATGAGTACACTTGCTTTGGTGTTGTTTCCGATGCTTGGTACACAAATCGCTATTTTAATAACCGCTGCAATTACTGGTGCTATATGGCCTTTATTAAAACTCGGCTCACCAACTGAAACAGAAAATACGAGTAGTAAAAAAAATAACATCAATTGGATTGCACTGGGACCCTTTGCACTACTACTAGCCGTTAGCTTTTTTCCTCTAGGTCAAGAATTTGCTTTGTTTGCGCCTTTTTATCAAGCAGGTGCAATGGTATTTGGCGGCGGGCACGTAGTGTTACCAGTATTACAAGCAGGTGTCCCTGCGTTAACTGACGATCAGTTTTTAAGTGCTTACGCGAGCGCGCAAGCTGTGCCTGGACCTATGTTTACTATTGCTACTTACTTAGGCGCACAACTTACTACTGAGCAGCCTTTAATGGGTGCACTTATAGCTACACTGCTTATATTTATGCCTGGCTTTTTACTTATTTTGGCATTTCAGAAGAGCTGGCTTAATTTGGCAAGTAAGCCACGCTTTGCAAGCTCAATTGCAGCGCTTAATGCGGCAGTAGTCGGTTTTTTAGCGGCGGCACTGTATTCGCCAATTTGGACTTCGGCGGTGCATAACCTTTGGCAAGTAGCTTTAGTGATACTCGCGTTTGCATGGCTGCGATTTAAAAAGCCACCTATTTGGTGGCTATTAATCGTATTTATTGCTGTGGGTCTTGGCCAGCATTATTGGGCACTTTAATACTAGGCTTATCTATTTGCGGTGTGTTTGTTGGTGGGCTTAATTGCCCGCTAACACTTTGATAAGCTCGTAACCCAAAAATAGGCAATACAGCCAATAAATGATCCATTATTTCGGCTTGTAAGTGTTCGTACGAAATCCAGCGTTTATCTTCACTAAAGCAATAAAACTCAATCGGTAAACCATGATTAAGTGGTTGTAGCTCTCGTACCATTAAGGTAAGTGAGGTATTAATTTTGCTGTGTTGCTTTAAATAGCCTTCGGCATAGCGGCGAAATAGCCCCAAGTTAGAGACAGGATCGGGCAATGTGGTGATGCGAATATATTCGTGTAGCGGGATTGCAGCGTTAATTTGCTTTCTAAACTCGTCACCCACCAAGCAAATGCTATTCATATCAATATTAAGTGAACGCTTAATACGTCGCCCACCGGATTCTTGCATGCCTCGCCAATTTTTAAACGAGCCCGCCACCAACATATAAGTAGGAATGGTTGTGATGGTATTATCCCAGTTACGCACTTTTACGGTATTTAACCCTAAATCAATCACCTCGCCATCAGCGCCATAATTTTCTACTTGGATCCAATCACCATACGTTACCAAACGATTTGCAGCAATTTGAATGCTCGCTACAAAGCCTAATATAGTGTCTTTAAATACCAATAATGTAACCGCCGCAATTGCGCCAAAACCAGAGAGAATATAGGTAGGCGATTTTTCCAGCACTATGCTCACAATTAAAATGCCACATACAATAAAGGTAATGAGCTTAACAACCTGAATTAAACCCTGGATAGGCACTTCACGGGCAAATTCAAGCTGGTTATAAATAGCGCCAGCAATACTCACTATGCTGCTTATAATAAAGCCAACGTAGATAATTAATAAAGCCTGCCCTACCGTTTTTAATATTTCGGCGGCCAATTCGTTAACCGGATAAACACTGTCGAAAGTCGCTAAAAACAAAACACAACAAAGCAACCCTGCAATGCGTTTGTTGAGCTTGGTTAACATTGGAGAAAGTGCGCCAATACGCTCAGGAGACAATTTAGTGACGACCTTTTGAATGCCTGGCAGCATTAAACGACGTGTAAACAAATATAAAATGAGTAAAGAGCATACCCCGATTGCTGTGGCGGTAATTGAGCTAAGAAAATTTGCATCGGGTACTTTTTCAAACCAAGGAGCAATTAACTCCTGCAGGTGTGTGTTGGTCATAGTGTTTCAATTTCCTTACTGATTTTTGGCTCTGGTAAGTCTTGTTGCGCATAGATATCGGCAAGTTGCTGATCTTTAGTAACCCATAGTTCATTCACATAATGTTGAAAATTGGCTTTAAATACGTCATCACTTTGATAACTGCCCTGCATTTTCTCATCAATAGGGATAACCTCAATCGACACATAAATAGAATCCAATTCACCTTTTAACAAGTTACGGCAAACATGATCGGTTTTACCGCTGTAAACTAAACTTGTATTGAGCATGGCATCAAATTGATCGGCCAACACTTCAAGTGCAAAAGCAATACCGCCAGCTTTAGGCTTTAGTAAATGTTTAAAGGGACTTTGTTGCAAGCTATGCTTAGCTGGCGTGTAGCGTGTACCCTCTACAAAATTAATGATAGTTGTTGGGTGATGACGAAAGTTACGACAGCTATGCTTGGTACGCTCTACATCCAGCCCTTTGAGCTTAGGATTTTTAGCAAGTTGTGCTTTGCTTACCCGTTTCATAAACGGCATACCCATAGCCCACGCACCAGTGCCTATAAAGGGCACGTATTTGAGCTCATCTTTTAAAAAAAACTTAGGAGCTGGCAATGCATGTAATGAGCTAAGTACGGTTATATCTAACCAGCTTGCGTGATTACAGATCAGTAAATACCAGCTTTTTGAGTTTAAATCGCCACTAATATCAACCACAATATTCGGACAACCTAACCAAAGCCCTAAACGATTGCCGTTACACCAACCACGATAAGCGCTATGCAATATAGAATTAACAATAGATAAAGGAAGCAATAACTTAATAAGGCCCAGCATTAATACCAGTGAGCCAAAAAGTATGACATTAGAAAACAATACACAGCCTACAATTAAGCCGTTAAGCCAGTTTGGTAACCATTTTTTTAGCATAACCGTAAGCTCATATTTTTACCTTTTATTTAGGGATGTTTTCAAGCGATTGTAATGTTTGCTCTTTGTCTTCCCATAAACGATTTAGTTCACTTTGAAAGCGCACTCTAAATTCAGAGTCACCGGTGTAGTCACCGATTAACTCTTCGCTTACCGGCCTTACTTCCACGTGTATGTTAATATTTTTTACTCTGCCACCAGCAAAATCCATAAAAGTAGGAATACCATCAGGGTAATGAATGGTGACATTAACTACTTTAGTTATTTGCTCACCCATTGCTTGCATTACAAACGCGATACCGCCCGCTTTTGGCTTGAGTAAGTGTGGAAATGGGCTATCTTGACGCTTGTGTTTGGACGCTGTAAAACGCGTACCTTCCACGAAGTTAACCACACTTACCGGCATTTCTTTGAATTTTTCGCAAGCTTTACGCGTTGTTTCTAAATCTTTGCCACGTAGCTTAGGATTCTTTTTTAATTGGCTTTTACTGGTACGCGTCATAAATGGGAAATCAAGCGCCCACCAACATAATCCTAAAATAGGCACGTAAATAAGCTCTTTTTTTAAAAAGAAGTTTAAAAATGGAATTTTACGATTAAATACGCGCTGCAATACTAAAATATCGACCCAGCTTTGGTGGTTTGCAATAACCAAATACCAATCTTTTAGCTTAAGATCTTCAAGGCCACTTACGTTAAGTTTTGTTGGCGTAAACAACTTTTGATTTAAGCTATTAAAGGTAACCCAAACAGTTGCGAATTGCTTAGCAGCCCAGCTCATTATTTTTTGTAATGGCTTGATTGGAATAAGCTTTATAAGCCCACAAATAAAGATAGGTACAAACCAAAAGAGTGTGTTTATTGCGTACAAAATAATACTAAGTACACCGCGAATAACTGACATTACTTCTACTTCCTTTAAACATGGCGCAGCAACTTTATTGCTGCGCTTTAAGTTGCTTACAAATTAATCTTCAAAATAAGTATAGCCTTCAAGGCCTGCATTAAGCTCAGCTAAGTAACCTTCTTTACACTGCGTCGATACATCAAGTTTATTAACTTGATACGCAAAGTTATCGGCTAAAATGGCGCTATCATAGTCAACAAACTTTAATACATCCTTAACGCTATCACCTTTTATGGCATTGGTTAATACATAACCATCGTCGTTAAGCTCCACATGCACAGAATCAGTATCGCCAAACAAGTTATGTAAATCACCTAAAATTTCTTGATACGCCCCGACCATAAACATGGCAATATGATATTGCTCACCGTGCTTGTATTCTGGAATTGGTAAGCTGGTTTCAATACCCGCTCCTTCAACGTATTCACGGATTTGCCCGTCAGAATCACAGGTAATATCTTGAATAATCGCACGTTGCGTCAATGGTTGAGTTAAATTTTCGATTGGCATAACCGGAAATAACTGCTGAATACCCCACACATCTGGCAATGACTGAAACAATGAAAAATTAACAAACAACTTATCAGCCAACTTTTCGTTTAAATCATCGAGCACTTCTCGATGAGCACGCGCATTATTACTAAGCGATGCACGTACGCGGTGTAAAATAGTAAAGTAAAGCTGCTCTATTTTCGCCCACTCTACCATGCTCACTAAACCATGCACGTATTGATCGTGCGCCTCGCTAAATAGGTGCATAGCATCGTGATAAATTTCTAGCGCCATACGCGGATTTAAACGCTGTAAACACTGCCACATTTCATCAAGTACTAATGCGCTGTTTTCAAGCGGTGCTTCTGGATTTAAATAATTTGGCGCTTTTTCTACATCAATAACATCGGTAATTAACACGGCATGATGGGCGGTTAATGCGCGACCTGACTCGGTGATAATAGCCGGATGCGTAAGGTTATGCTGGTCGCACACTTCGGCAAATGCATTCACTACATTACGCGCATATTCTTCAACCGTGTAGTTCATCGAACACGCACTGCGTGAGCCAGAGCCTTCGTAATCAACACCTAAACCGCCACCCACATCAACCGTATTTAGCGGTACATTTAATTGCGTAAGTTCAGCAAAATGGCGTGCACATTCACGTAAAGCGCGGTGAATATCGCGAATATTGGCAATTTGGGAACCAATATGAAAATGCACCATTTGCATCAAGTGCAATTTGTTATGCTTTTTAAGCACTTCAACAGCGCTTAGCACTTGACCCGCTGTTAAACCAAATTTACCTTTTTCGCCACCGGTATTTTGCCATTTGCCTTTACCGACTGAATTTAGGCGAATGCGAATACCAATAGCAGGCTCAATGCCTAGGTTGTCTATTTCTTCAAGTAGTGTGGTCAATTCTGACAACTTTTCTACCACAATTTTTACGCTGTGCCCCATTGCTTGACCAATACACGCTAAGCGTAAAAACTCACTGTCTTTATAGCCGTTACACACAATAGTAATTGGCTCTTTTGCTACACCCAAAATGGCCATCAGCTCTGGCTTTGAGCCTGCTTCTAGGCCAACAAGTCCGCTTGGGTGCGCTAATAGTTTACTGACTACGGAGCGCTGCTGATTTACTTTAATTGGGTAAACGCAGGTGTATTTACCATTGTACTGACGATTTGCTCGTGCTTGCGTAAATGCATTTGTGAGCGTGTCTACACGGTTTTGTAAAATATCGGTAAAGCGCACTAAAACCGGCAACGTTAAACCTTGTTGTTTAAACTGCTCAGTTAATTGCGTTAAAGAAATGGCCGGTTTTGTTTGGTCGCCATCAGGGTAAGCCACCAGTTCGCCTTGTGCGTTAATATCAAAATAACCATCGCTCCAATGAGCAACGTTATAAGTAGCGCGTGCTGTTTCTAAACCCCAGGTCATGGCAACTCTTCTTTAATCAATTAGGTATAAAGGCGCATTTTAATACGTCATGATCTCCTAGGCTAACAAAAATTGAACTTTCACTCACTCCTAACTAACTTTATTCGTTAAATCAGTTAAAATGTCGTTGAGCAAAACGCCAAGCACTGGCAGAATTGCCCCTTTTTCATACTCAACCTAAAAAGTGTAATAGCAACTATGGCAAATTTAGATCAAAGTAAGTGGTTTACTGAAATTAGCGACCGTGATGGCAGCGCATTTTCATTACGTATTAACAAAAAGTTAGATGAAAAACAGTCTCCTTTTCAGAAGGTAGAAATGTTTGAAACCACAGACTTTGGTAATTTAATGATCATCGACGGGTGTACTATGGTAACAACCCGCGAAAACTTCTTTTATCATGAGATGATCAGCCACCCTGCACTTTTAGCACACCCAAACCCTAAAAACGTGGTTATTATTGGTGGTGGCGACTGCGGTACTTTACGCGAGGTATTAAAACACCCAGGCGTAGAAACTGTAACGCAAATAGACATAGATGAAGTAGTTACGCAAATGTCGTTAAAGTACTTCCCAGAGCTTTGCGAGTCTAACAACGACGCCCGTGCAACAGTGATGTTTGACGACGGTATTAAATATATGCGCGAAGCGGCTGGCGAATCCATTGACGTGGTTATTGTTGATGGCACAGATCCTGTAGGCCCAGGCGAAGGTTTGTTTAATCATGCATTTTATACAAGCTGTTTAAATGCACTGCGCCCAGGTGGTATTTTAGTGCAACAAAGTGAATCACCACTTATGCATATGCCATTATTAGTTGAAATGCGCGAAGCAATGTTAAGCGTAGGCTTTAACGATTTACAAACACTGCCATTCCCGCAACCAATTTACCCAAGTGGTTTATGGTCGGTAACACTTGCACGTAAATCACAAGCATTTGACGGTTTTAGAGAAGACGGCGCAGCACAAATAGCCGAGCAAAGTGAATACTACAACAGTGGTATTCATCATGGCGCACTCGCGACACCTAACTACATGAAACGCGCGTTTGATAAAAAATAATCTATACCCATTTTATTAAACTAAAAGGGGAGCTTTTATAAGCTCCCCTTTTTTATGCTTTAAAATCGCCATTGCGCGTTTAACATTACTTGTTGCTGCGAGATTCGTTCATTAAAGTTTATTGCCGCCCTATTTGCAGCAAAGCTTTTAAGTGCTGACGCCTCTATCCCTAGTTGTATTTTTTTACTAAGGTCATAACGCCATGTTGCTGTTAACCCTTCGCCATAACTTGCATTGGGGTCAAACGCAGTGGTGTCGTTGTCAGTTACTTTAAAATAATCGTAACGTAACGACACCCTGTGTTTATTTTCTTTATGACTGAGCATTACATAATGACTATAAAAGGCATTATTTATTAGTAAGTTACCCCCCATTGCCGTTTTGCCATTAAGTATTTGTGCAATTAAACGTGTTTTTTTACTAAATTTATATAACCACGCAGCACTCACAAAGCGGGTATCCCATGCATACTGCCCAGAACTAATATTCACCTTAGTGGGATCGCCATTATTATCGTAGTAATACACTCGAAATTGTGACTGTTTTAAGTAATCCCAATGCATACCCACGTAATAGCCAAAACGCCCGTCTACTTCTTCAAATGGTAAAACCTGATTAGCCTGCCAACGTAATTCGTATGCATTTAATGCCGTTATAGGCGCAAATTTAATACTTTCGTTAAATGTAGTTTGTCTATCGTGTAATGCAAAACCACGCCAAGATAATAACGTGCCAGCAGGATCGTTACCTTTAAATGTAGCGCCTACAACACTAAAGCTATGTGCGCTATTAAAGCGTTTAGCTGGGCGCTTAATAGTTACTTCTGCACCAACAGTACGTACTTCTTCACCAATCCAACTGTTAATAGCTGAGTTTGTGTAGTTATAAGGAGAAGTCCAGCCTATATCAGGATTTTCTAACGACATCAGCGGGTAAAAGCCACCTACGCGCACGTGCCATTTATAATCACTGTTAGAGAGTGGCTGATACTTTACATAAGCTTGCGTAAACCCCAAGCCAACGTCAGGATCTTGATTAGCGTTTAACACACCATGAGCCGACCAGCTAGATGCTAAATCAACACTAAAATCTAAAATACCTTGGGACAAAGTAAGCTCATCACTTTGAGTATCGTGGCGATACAAACCAATGCCTCCTTCTTGCCAACTAAGCACGTTATCACCTTGTACAGCTCTAATTTGTAATAAGCCTTTTACTTGTGCATTCGATGCGCAGCAAAACAAGACGGCACAGCTTAACAATGTTGCCTTAAAAAAATTATTCGTAATCATCAAATTCATCCGTGACGAAGTCAATTTGCTCAATTATTGCCTGCTTAACTTTATAGGTAAGTGGTGTTGAGCTTATAGTTACAGGTTCTGATTCAACATTACTGATATCGCCAAACCCAGAGTGCCATACACTTAATTTGTACTCGCCTGCTACCGCTGTTAATTCAACCTTGCCAGTGTCATCAGTAATCGCAAAAATAGTGCTATCAACCACAACTATATAGCCCAGCATCCAATCGTGAATATTACAACCAAGCTCAACAACGCCTGTTTGCTCAAACACTAAAGGTGCTTTAGGTTGCTCTTTATAAAGCTTTAATTCAAATGTTTTAGCCTCAGAAAATGAGTAAACATGATGCATAATAGAATCAGCATTAGGGAACTCCACTTTGGCATTTTGCGGAACGACTAAAATACGCGGTGTAAATTCTCTATTTTTTTGGCTCATTAGATAAGGTGTACTGGGTAAAGTAATTTTCTCTGAGGTATTTTTTGCAGTTAACCATACAACAGCATTAGCTATGGGCTCATTTTTTGTATTTTTAATTATTATGCTAACTGCTGCGGCTTGCCAGCTTGAGACCATTAATATGGTAAAGACGAAAAATTTGATCATTAGCTTCCTAATTCTTATTTTCAATTTATTTACATTATAGACCGAGTAGCTTGATAATTTCTTTCTCTTTTTTATAACATTGAATACGTATGTAGAAAGTCGTATTCCTTAACAACTGCCTTTATGCTGGTTGATTCACACTGACACACCCAAGGATCAACAATGAGAACATCAGCACTCTTACTTTTAGCTTTTTCGAGTGGTTGCTTTGCTCAGACAGCTACGCTGCAATCTCCTAACGGCAATATAAAAATTATAATATCAGATGAACAAAGTACGCCTACTTACTCTATTGATTTTAAGAATAAGCCCGTAATAAACAACTCAGCTCTTGGATTTGAATTTAAACAACAAGCCCCTTTTAGTGAGGGCTTTAAAATCACCAAAACTCAAGATCGCACTATAGATACACAATGGCAATTACCTTGGGGTGAACGCCAAACTGTTACCGATAATCATAATGAGATTACCGTAACATTTAACAAGACGCAGCCTCAAGGCGGCACTTTTACCGTTAGGTTTAGAGCATTTAACAATGGTGTTGGCTTTAGATACGAAGTACCAAAACAGGCTGGTTTTGACAACATAGAAATAACAAAAGAACTGACCGAATTTGCTATAACCAATAGTAACGATGCCACGGCATGGTGGATCCCTGCTCGTGGTTGGAACCGTTATGAGTATGTTTATAACACCACCCCGCTAAATGATGCGGCTTTAGTACACACGCCATTTACTTTTAAAAATAAAGACGGCATACATTTTAGTATCCACGAAGCTGCCCTTGTTGATTACGCAGCAATGGTACTTAATCAGCGCCGCCCAGGTACATTTCAGGCTGATTTAACACCTTGGTCAGATGGGATTGCAGTTAAAAAGCAAGGGGCATTTACTACGCCATGGCGCACGATTCAAATGGGTGAAAGTGCCGTAGATTTAATTAACTCTGACATTATTTTAAACCTAAATGAGCCGAATAAATTAGGCGATGTATCTTGGGTTAAGCCTGGTAAATATGTTGGTATTTGGTGGGGGATGCATATAAATACCCAAACATGGGGGAGCGGCGAAAAACATGGCGCGACCACTCAAACAACTAAATACTACATGGACTTTGCAGCACAATATGGTTTTGATGGTGTGTTAGTTGAAGGTTGGAACATTGGCTGGGATGGCGATTGGTTTTCTAATGGCGATGTATTTAGCTTTACCCAACCTTATGACGACTTCGATATAGCCGCGCTTACTAAATATGGTAAAGAAAAAGGCGTGCAGCTCATTGGTCATCACGAAACATCCGGCAGTGTAAGTAACTATCGCAACCAAATGGAGGATGCGTTTACTCTTTACGAAAAATCAAATGTAAGCCAAGTAAAAACAGGCTACGTAGCCGATGGCGGAAATATTAAACGTATCGACGAAAACGGAATAGCTCGCCATGAATGGCACGATGGCCAGTTTATGGTTAACGAATATCTTTATAACGTAAAGCTAGCTGCTAAGCATAAAATTAGTATTAACACCCACGAACCAATTAAAGATACGGGTCTTCGTCGCACTTATCCAAACTGGATTGCCCGCGAAGGTGCACGCGGACAGGAGTTTAATGCATGGGGCACGCCTCCAAACCCACCAGAACACGTACCAATGCTTGCTTTTACCCGTATGCTAGCAGGTCCAATGGACTTTACCCCTGGTATTTTTGATATGAGCTTTAATGGCCTAGGTGACGATACTAATCGGCCGCAAACTACGCTTGCTAAGCAACTGGCACTTTATGTGGTGTTATATAGCCCAATTCAAATGGCGGCCGACTTACCTAAAAACTATTTAGCTAAACCTGATGCATTTCAATTTATTCAAGATGTACCCACAGATTGGCAGCAAAGCATTGCGCTTGATGGTGAAGTTGGCGACTTTATTGTGTTTGCACGCAAAGAGCGAAAAAGTGATAAGTACTCAGGAAATGACTGGTATTTAGGCGCTGTCACCGACGAAAAAGCTCGTACTATGACAGTACCATTAGACTTTCTAGAGCAAGGTAAAAAGTTTGAAGCGCAAATTTATAAAGATGGTCAAAATGCAGAGTGGAAAAATAAACCATACGACTTAACTATAGAAAAACGTATTGTTACTGCAAGCGATAAACTAACGCTTAAGCTTGCTACTAGTGGCGGTGTCGCGATTCGCTTTAAAGCACTTTAAAGCGCCGATGTAATAAGTATCTTGGATATTGAATCAGCTGCAGTAAATTTACTGCAGCTGGTTTAAGTAGTGATTTACTTCTGCCTGATATCTTGCCTATAAGCCTTGCTCTATAATTAACCTGAACTGTGGATAATAAATCTATCTCACACAGCTATTTTCAGCGCTAACTGCGTTAAATTTACTGAAATCTCTGGTTAGAGAAAAATAAACTTAAATGCTCATCTGCTTTAAATGAATTTTGGGCATAAAAACTCATCCATTCTAAACATCATGTTAGCCGCTGTAATACTCTGTAATAGATTTCTCTAAGTGCATCACCTACCCTTTGTCAATATTCTTCAAAAATTGGTAGCTAAATACCATATTTATTCAATATAAACATCTCAATCGCTGAGAAAGGAATATTCGCCGTGGCTAACAAAGAAAAATCAACGTTCTTATTCATTAATCACAAGCTGGATAAATCCAGCAATGAAAACGCCATATCCTTATCGAATATTATAATTCTTTTATCTCTCGATTTGCCTAGTACGCTCAACCTAGCGATGAAACATTCATGATTAAAAGCGATGAATTTAAAAGCAGTGTTGTAATAATTGGTGCAGGTGTGGCTGGCTGTATTGCTGCGCTTGCTTTATGTGACTCTTATAAAGTAACACTCATCGATCAATCTGCATTTCCTGAGGAACGTATTGGAGAGTGTTTGGCACCCGCAGCAAAACGGATTTTACAACAGCTCAATTTATTAGACGAGTTTGAAGGCCTATTAGAAACAGATATCGCACTTCCCCATCATTTGCATAATGCCGGAATAAAGATAAGTTGGGGTCAAGAGGCACGTCACATTGCAGATAACCTTAGTAATACCGATGGATTCGGCTGGAGGCTCGATCGTAAAAAGTTCGAACTTTTTTTACGTGAAAAAGCTCAGCAGCGTGGTGTAGAGTGCATTTGGCCTGTCAAACTAAGCAACAGTCAATACCAAGAAAATTCGTGGCATATCACCCTTGTTAATTCCGATCCAGACTCAAGCACAGCGCAAGAAACAAATATAGCATGTCCATTCGTTATTGATGCGACAGGTCGTCAAGCTCATTTCGCCAAAAAATACACTAATCGTCAGCAAAATGATCGCTTAATATCATGTTGGGCAACGCTAGCTGATAACAGTGAAAATAAATTGGGTGATATTGTCTCAACTGAGAGTGGCTGGTGGTATAGTGCGCCACTTCCAAACCAACGTCGTGTTTTAGCCTTTCAAACCGATTCAGATCTCATTCCTAAAGAACTGCATCGCGATCCATTGTTTTTTATTCAACATGCTCAACAGCAACCAGCACTAGCAAAGTTATTAGATAACAATCAAGAAACATTAGATCTACAAGGCATTGTAAGCGCTAACTCAACACGTTTAAATACTTTCTCTGGTCAACAATGGGCTGCATTAGGTGATGCAGCTATGAGCTTTGATCCCTTATCATCGCAGGGGATTTTTAACGCAATGGCAAGCGCGATGCAATTGGCATTACTGCTTCAAAAATCAAATATACTAAAAGTTATCGATAACGATATACAACAGCACTTTAATAAAACCTATCAGCAACAAATAGAGCAAATATGGCGTCATTATTTACATCACCAGCACTATTTTTATCATCAAGAACAACGTTGGTCGAGCATGCCTTTTTGGCAGCGTAGGCATCAATATAGAGCATAACGAATGATCCACATCATAGTTAACCTGAACTCTGGATAATAAATCGATCTTGAGCAACTATTTTCAGCGCTAACCGCGTTGAATTTATTTGCAATAGGCCAGCTATTGACGCGTAAATTCGCCTTGCTTTCACTGAAAATCTCTTAACCAGAGCTCAGGTTAGTTATTCTTTTGGACTAATATGCTTTAAAGGCAAATAAACTTTCGCACTTAATCCGCCCTCAGGCCGATTAGAAAGTTTGACCTTTCCATCGTGCATATCAATAATTCGCTTAATAATAGCAAGACCTAAACCACTGCCTTCACTGCCACGCGCGGCATCACCTTGCTTAAATGGCTCAAACACTGATTCAAGTTCACTTTCAGGGATCCCTGGCCCATTATCTTTCACTTCAATAACTGCATATTTTTTATTTGAATTAAAGTAACTAAGTACTTCAATATCCCCTTCGGAGTAGCGTCGAGCATTTCCTATCATATTCGTTATAACGCGTTTAATTGCCACTATACTGAGCGGGATTTTACCAATATTAGGATTACTCTTAAATGTAATTAAACGTTGATGCTGCAGCTCAGAGTGCACAACCTCCGCCACTAAAGCATTAATATCTTCGCAAATAAGTTCTTCACGCTTATGGTGGCGTAAGTACTCTATAAATTGATCAATAATGCCGTTCATATCTTCAATATCGTAAATAATTCCGTCACGCAAAAATTCATCGGTATCTGCCATCATTTCAGTCGCTAAACGAATACGAGTGAGCGGCGTACGTAAATCGTGAGACACACCCGCCATTAATAATCGACGGTCATTTTCAAGCTCAGCAATACCGCGCGACATTTGATTAAATGCTCGCGTTACCTCAATTACTTCTGTGGAACCTTGCTCTCCTACTTTAGTTGAAAAGTCCCCTACACTCACTTTAATCGCCGCTTGTTGTAATGCTTTTAAAGGGCGATTCAAGTGCCTAGCAAACAGCCAACCACCTAGCACACTTAAAAATCCGATACTTGATAAGTAAAAAGTTAAAAACTCTAGATTATTTTCTTTAAATCCAATTAATGGCACTTTTACCCAGTAACCAGGGGCCTGTGGAGCCTCCACCCAATATATCAGCGGGCCAGTTTGGCTAATTCTTACTCGCGAAAAACCGTCCAGCTGCTCAGACATACTCCGTGATAACCCTGAGTACTCGCGACTTTGACCAAGTCCATTACGCATAGCTTCTCGTTGAGTCATGACTTCTATGCCTGTGATCTCAAAAAACTTTTCTGAAACCTCATCATTGATCTCTACGCCATCTTCCCAATCAATAAATACTGTTTTAATTTGTTTGGCGAGCATTAAATTAACTTGCTCAATAGTCGGCTTTACAACATATAAACTCACTGTTACGTAAGACACGATTTGGTTTATTAGCAGCAATGCTGCTACTAAAAAAACCGTTTGCCCAAATGCACTGCGTGGAAACATCCCCATATAAATTACTTTTCACCATCCGGCACAAACACATAACCCAAACCCCATACAGTTTGGATATAACGCGGGTTAGCGGCATCAATTTCGATCATCCGACGAAGTCGAGATACTTGCACATCAATACTTCTCTCAAGCGCACTGTAATCTCTACCTCGCGCTAGATTCATTAGTTTATCTCGACTAAGCGGCTCTCGCGGATGAGATACCAGCGCCTTAAGCACAGCAAACTCACCACTCGTTAAAGAAACTGTTTTATCGCCTTCGCTCATTTCGCGCGTTGCTAAGTTAAGCGTAAATTTACCAAATGCGATTAGATTTTCTTCTGCGGCGGGAGCGCCCGGCACTTCTTTTGCGCGACGGCGTAAAATAGCTTTAATACGCGCAAGCAACTCGCGAGGATTAAACGGCTTAGGAATGTAATCATCAGCCCCTAATTCAAGGCCGATAATACGATCTACTTCGTCACCTTTAGCGGTGAGCATAACAATAGGGATTTCATTTTCTTTTTGACGTAAACGGCGACAAATCGACAAACCGTCTTCACCAGGGAGCATTAAATCGAGCACCATTAAATGAAAATTTTCACGTTCGAGGAGCCTATCCATTTGCTCTGAATTACCTGCGGTTCTAACGATAAAGCCTTGCTCTACTAAATAACGTTCAAGCAAACTGCGTAAACGCATGTCGTCATCAACAACCAATACTTTTGTGGTTTCGTGTCCCATTGTCTCTTTCTTATTTTTATATCCAATTACTGGTTAATATAAATGAAAAACCTAATAATCAAAACTAATTACCCGCTTAGATTGTTACTGAACATTTCAAAAATTTTAAACTCGACAAATTTTACTAATTTTATTACCTTGCCCAACATGAGCATTTAAAAAGAATATACCGTGAAAACAAATTTAGTTACCCGCGAAGGCTACTTACAGCTGCAACAAGAACACGATCATTTATGGAATGTAAAACGCCCTGAAGTTACAAAAATAGTGAGCTGGGCAGCAAGCCTAGGCGATCGTTCTGAAAATGCAGATTATCAGTACAACAAAAGATTACTACGCCAAATAGATCGCCGCGTGCGTTATTTGCGCAAACGCATTCCCGACCTGAAAATTATTGATTATTCCTCCGTTCAAGATGGAAAAGTTTTTTTTGGCGCATGGGTCGAAATTGAAAACGAGCAAGGCGACATTAAAAAATTCAGAATTGTAGGGCCTGACGAAATTTACGACCGTAAGGACTATATTTCTATCGACTCACCGATGGCACGTGCATTAATTAAAAAACAGGTTGATGACGATTTTGCAGTAATGACGCCACAAGGTAAAAAGGAGTGGTATATAAATTCTATTGATTATCAAAAAAATATATCGTAGGTTTTGATTCAGATCATGTTAACTTTTGATTGTTTAAATTATACCAATAAGCTATAAATGAATTTATTCTAATACCAATTGCATTAAATTAGTGATCTATTATAGCGATAAGAAAATAGCTCAATAACAAGGCTAAAATTATGATACATAGTTGTTCTATATAAATAATTTTTAACGTAGTTAGTGAGTTATTTAATACACTAGAATGATCATGTTTTTAATAAAATTGGTATAATTATGATGTTTTAATTTGAGATTAGTTAAGGTCGTCGTTATGTCAAACGTAGTACAGCGCATATTAAGTAATGCCGTATTGTTTGCACTTTTAATGGGTGTAAGCTTAACGCTGCACGCCAACGCTACCGAAGCTAATTTAGATCATGTAACAACCTCTAATCATTTTATTGCTTGTGATGTTCCTGACCAAGTAAACCTAGACCTTGACGCAGATTCTTTCGTTAATGTTACTTCCTTTAAGGCGCCTCAACCACTCCCTAAAGACACGCACTCGTTTTACGAGAGTTCAATTTTAGACAGACCTTTTAGCACGGCTTATCAGCGTGGACCACCTAGCTATTCAATTTAACTCATTGTTTTAAATATTGATTAAATTTTATAACTAATAAGGTGACTATTATGTCTAACTTTAAAGAATTGCGTACTCAAAATATTTCTCACGGCGTTATTGCTAGCACATTTGTAGATGAGCAACCATTAATTGATTTAACCTCTCCAGCACTAAAAGTAGTAAACAGCTTTACTCAAAAAATACCTGTGCGTGCACAACACGAAACAACAATTGAGTCGGCACTTAAGCAAATTAATGCCCAACAGTCTGATTTTATTTTGGTCACTGATGATACTCATAAATTGGTTGGCATTGTTTCTAGCGCTGATTTGCAAAGCTCAAAAATTACGATTATTGCCCAACGTTTAAATACCCCCCGTAGCGAAGTTAGTCTACGCCATATAATGACACCCATCAGCCAGTTGATGGGGGTAAGCATGCAAAGCTTAAGCTACTCATGTATTGGTGATGCGCTGCAAACTATGGAACATCAAGGTGTTATGTTCTTATTAGTTACTACAGCTAATAACGAAATTTGCGGCTTAATCTCGGCTCGTCAAATTGCTAAAACATTGCATATTCCACTGCATATTAGCCCTATTGCTCACTCATTCAGTGAAGTATTAGAAAACATAGAGCACCCTCATTAAGGGTCCTTTTGACAGCATAATACTCCCCCCGAGCCAACCATCTTAAAGCAAGTGAAATAGCTTGCTTTAAGAGCTTTTTATTACAACCTCCTGTGATATTATTCAAGCAATTAGCCGTATCAGTTAACTACGTTAGCTGGTCTTATTTTTGTTTAAAAAGGTTTTTGCATGAGCGATATCTCTGCACGTTTAGCCGGTGAGCTAAATGCACAGCAACACCAAGTTGTTGCTGCAACAAAGTTACTTGATGAAGGCGCGACAGTTCCTTTTATTGCCCGTTACCGAAAAGAAGTAACCGGTGGTTTAGATGACACCCAATTACGCCTTTTAGAGCAGCGTTTATCCTACCTACGTGAACTTGAAGAACGCCGTAGCTTTATTTTATCAACTATCGAATCTCAAAATAAATTAACCGCTGAGCTAAAGGCTGATATTACTACTGCCCAAAGTAAAACTGAGCTTGAAGATTTATATCTCCCATATAAAGCAAAGCGACGCACTAAAGGCCAAATAGCAATTGAAGCTGGTTTAGAGCCACTTGCCGATGCGCTCTTTAAAAACCCCAATCTAGATCCTGAGCAACAAGCTGAGCAATTTATCAATGCAGAGAAAAGCTTTGCTGATATAAAAGCAGTTCTTGATGGTGCTAAATTTATTTTAATGGAACGCTTTGCGGAAGACGCTAAGCTACTCGCTAAATTTAGAAGCCATATTAGCCAAAATGGGGCGATTGAGAGCACGCTAATTAAAGGCCAAGAACAAGCTGGCGCAAAATATCGCGACTACTTTGAGCACCAAGAGCTTCTAAAAAAAGTTCCTTCACACCGTGCGCTTGCAATGCTCAGAGCTCGCAATGAAGGCATACTACAGCTAAGTGTTAACCCTGAGCCGAGTGCTGAAAACCCAGCTCAATTATGCGCTAACATGATTGCAGAGCATTACCGTTTAGATATTAAATATAAAGCGGCAAGTCCTTGGCTTTTAAGCGTTGTTCAATGGGCATGGAAAGTTAAGTTAGGGTTGCACCTAGAAAATGAATTTTTTGCAGCTATGCGTGAAAAAGCCGAAACTGGCGCAATTGATGTATTTGCTAAAAACTTAAAAGATTTACTCATGGCAGCCCCTGCAGGTCCACGCACTACGCTTGGACTTGATCCAGGCCTGCGTACTGGTTGTAAAATTGCGATTGTAGATAGCACAGGTAAACTACTCACCACACAAACTATTTTCCCGCATGCACCGCAAAACCACTGGGATAAATCGTTGCGTACGTTAGAGCAGCTTTGTCGCCAACATAAGGTTGAGTTAATTGCGATTGGTAACGGCACTGCATCACGCGAGTCCGATAAGCTAGTTGCAGAGCTGATGAAAGCAAACACAGAACTTAAACTTAATAAAATTATGGTGAGCGAAGCCGGTGCATCGGTATATTCGGCATCTGAATTTGCCGCTAATGAATTCCCTGATTTAGACGTTTCTTTACGAGGGGCTGTCTCTATTGCGCGCCGCCTTCAAGATCCTCTTGCTGAACTTGTCAAAATTGAGCCAAAATCAATTGGTGTTGGCCAATACCAACACGATGTATCGCAAAGCCAATTAGGGCAAAGCCTTATTTCTGTTGTAGAAGATTGTGTAAACTCAGTTGGCGTAGATTTAAATATGGCGTCTGTACCATTGCTTACACGTGTTTCTGGTTTAAACAAAACCTTAGCGCAGAATATTGTAAATTATCGTGATACTAACGGTTCATTTACTAAACGTAGTGAGCTTAAAAAAGTAGAGCGTTTAGGGCCAAAAGCATTTGAACAAGCCGCAGGTTTTTTACGTATTAATAATGGTAGCGATCCGCTAGATAACTCATCAGTACACCCTGAAGCTTACCCAATTGTTAAGCGTATTTGTGAGCATAATAGTGTTGATGTAAATAGCTTAATTGGCAATAGTGATTTTTTAACAAAACTTGCAGCCAACGACTACACTGACGAAAAATTTGGTCTACCAACGGTTACCGATATTATTACTGAACTTGATAAGCCCGGTCGAGATCCTCGCCCTGAATTCAAAACAGCTGAGTTTAAAGCTGGCGTTGAAAAAATTAGCGATCTAAAGCCTGGTATGATTTTGGAAGGTGTAGTTTCTAACGTTGCCAATTTTGGTGCATTTGTTGATGTAGGTGTTCATCAAGATGGTTTAGTGCATATTTCTGCAATTACTAATAAATTTATATCCGATCCGCGTGAAGTAGTTAAAGCTGGCGATATTGTAAAAGTTAAAGTAGTCGAAGTTGATGCTTCTCGTAAGCGTATAAGCTTTACTATGCGCTTAGATGACGATATTGATACTAGCAGTAATAAACCAACAGCTTCGCAAAAGCCACAAACACGCACTAATAATTCACAACCTCGAGCTGCCAAGACAAGACGTGATAACGGTAACGCCTTAATGGGAAATGCGTTTGCTGATGCATTTGCTAACGCTAAAGTGAAAAAATAATACTCGTACTACTGATGAATTATTACTAAAACGAAAAAAACCGCGTAAGCGGTTTTTTTGTGGTTACTTTTACGAAATTATTAACTTAACGCTGAAAAACTACTTTGACTCGCGGGAGAAGTGGCCATTTGATAAAAGCTTGCAATACGCCCTGCACGTGCTTCAACATCTACATTGCGAGTAGGCTCATCACTTTTGGTTATTTCAGCGTCGTTATTCTCATTACTAGAAAATGAAGCCTTTGCTATATTTTTTGTTTTTTCGTCATTTTCACTTTTGGGTTGTGCAAGTTCTGCTTGGGCTGCTGCTAACTTTTGCGTAGCGTCTGCGGCAATTGAACGATCAGCTCCTGAAGGCTCTGCAGGCGCAAGCGCTGCTGCGCGCACCGTCTGCATTTTATCAATAGTCGCCTGTGGATCGCCGGGTATTTCTGATACATCTATTTGCACTTCCCCGCCAACGGCGTAGTTAGAGCCATCGGGACCACGTTGATATTCATAACTTGGTGAGCCAGCATACTGGCCGCCAACAGACGCATGTGCTTGCTCGTGTATTCTTACCTCTGTATCTCGAGCCTTAAGTTCTTTAATTTGTAATTGTTCTTGCTCTAACTGCTGCTCTTCTTGCTCAGATTCTTTTTGCTCACTTGAATCGCTTTCTTGCTCGGAGCCATCAGGGTTCTCAGAGTTTCCATCACGTTGCTGAACTGATTTTTCGTCTATAACTTTTCCGGTTGCGTCATACGTTGCACCATCACTTCCGCCAGGTAGCTTTGCTTTTTCAGCGTCGCTTTGCGCTTTGGTTTCTGTATTACTCGCACTATTTGATGCAGGGGCAGGTATAACTTCTCGCAGTTGGTTGTCACGCCGTGCGGTTTCCGTATAAACATTTGCAGTGTTTATATTGATAGACGGAAATGGCGTGACAATATTCATAAACTAAACTTTAATGTCAATTAATGTACCCAGTACATCATCAGCCGTTTGAATTGATTGCGTATTCGCTTTAGCGTTAAACTCCTCAACTTTTAAGTTAACGAGTGCTTCATCAATACGAGCTGGCTGTGCTACTGGAGCTGTTATGGCTTCTTCAGGACGTGCTGCAGTAAGCTGACGCTGCTGCGCTAGTTGCGCATCGTCTTGCTGTTCAATAGTGGCTCGATTAATCTCAGCACTGGCTTTTTCAACACCTTGGCTAGCACGATTAAACCCTTCAACACCGTTATTAAATACAGATCCGATTGGCATATTAAAACCTCCACCAAATAAACATTGTCTAATTATCGCTCAGGTTATGCACAAAATAAAGCTTTAAACGGTGCTATTTTTAGTTCAATTTTAAAGCATTGATTTAGCAATAGATAAAAATTCTTTTTTATGAGAAATAAATGGGGCATGCGATGCTTTATCGAGTATTTCGTATTCAAACTCAGGATTTAGTGCTAACATTTCTGAAATCGCTCGATACGGCACTAGTGCATCTAAACGCCCAAATATTGCTTTAATAGAAACCGGACAACGAGTGAATAAGTCACGTAAGTCTTCGTTTTGCAAAATATCTAAACCAGCAATAAGCGCTTCAGCATTAGGAGCGCCGTACCTATTTAGCAATTGCTTAAGTTGCTTTATATCTTCCCGTGCTGACTCACTTCCCATAGCTTGAATAGCTAAAAAGCGCTCTATGGTTTTTTCTCGGTGATTAACTAGCTGCTCTTTAAATTGATCCAGCACATTAGCTTTAATACCAGGCCAATGTGCTTGTTCTACAAAAAATGGTGTTGATGCCACTAATATTATTTTCGATACTTTGTCAGGCCAATGCTTAGCAATGTATAAAGCAAATAAGCCACCTAATGACCAACCCATTAAAATTGATTGTGGCTTTAGTTCTTCACTTAAAAGTGCTGCAGCATCGTGCAATGTATAAGGGCTTGGGCAAGTAGCGCTGTTGCCAAATCCGGGTAAATCAAGGCTGCGTACACCCCCTGAATATAAAAACTCAAGTTCTGGCTGGATCAACTGCCACACCCCCTGGTTCATTCCCCAACCATGTAATAATACTAACTCGTTTTGCATATTCGCATAACCTTAACCAAACTTAAGCTCATAATAACGATTAGGAAGGTGATTGCAATGTGTGGTTTAAAGCAATGACGAATACTATTTTTGACTGGCTGTTTCCCTCCTCTTGTGTGCAGTGTGAAAACATTATTAATGCACATTTAGGGTTGTGCGATTACTGCTTAGCAGACTTACCATTGTTTGATCTAAGTATTCACGCTAATTTACTCAATCGCCCTGATATTGCACAGATGTTTCCTAATTGCGAATTCGATAAATTATTCGCATGTGCATTTTATCAATCTCCGTTTGAGCTATGGCTTAAACAACTTAAATTTAATAATCAAATTTATTATAAAAAGGCACTGCGACAAGTTATTAAAAGGCAACTGATACATTTTTTTGATCATCACCCTTTATTACCCGATATGTTTATAATTTTACCGCTACACACAAGCCGCTTTTTAAATCGTGGATTTAATCAAGTAAGCCAAGTATGGCATCCATGCTTAGCTAATTACGCGCCATTGAGTAACGTACTTATTCGCAGTAAAAAAACCCAAGCGCAATCAGAGCTATCAAAAGCAAAACGCATTAAAAACTTAAAAGATGCGTTTATTTGTACAGCGGATATCAGTGGTAAAACAGTCGCTATTATTGATGATGTGATGACAACAGGTGCAACATTAAACGCAGCAACTAATACACTAAAACAAGCAGGCGCTAAACAAGTGTGGGCTTTTACAACTTGCTTAACGCCTATTTAATTATTAAAAAGTATTATTCGCCATTTGCACGAAACGTATGACCAAAAAATAAAGCGTTGCTTAGTAGTCGACTAGTTCCATACCAGTAACCTCTAAATACAGGGTCGTCGGTCATACCTATCACTGTGCCTCGCCCGTATGAATGAGCAATTAAACCAGCTCCGCCAGCAACTTGCTCAACATTAACAGCATCGGCAAAACCCGCTAACAATGGGGTTTTAGTATAGGTAAGTACATTTACGAACGGCGCATCGGAAGCTTCTAGCAACCAGGTACTGTTTTTGAATACGGGCAATGTATTGCGCTTAAGTGAAAATGTAAGCGGATGAGTTAAATCTATATTAGTATTAAAAATAGCACCTGCAATGCGCTGACGCCCAGCTAAATGATCTTTAGCGCCATAACTTAAACCTGTCGTCTTAAATGCGCTGGCTACATCTTGTTGTGACAAATAGCTCGCTTTAAGCAACTGCTGATCGGCTAAAAATTTAGCGCCACCTTTATGACCCCAAATAACGCCACCTTTTCTTACCCAGCTTTTAATTGCCACTTTGTCAGCGTCAGATAAACTGCTGTAATTGCCATGAGCAAGTACAATATGACTATAGTTACTTAATTCAAGAGAGCCTAAGCGGTTCATTTCAACAATTGTAGGCGCGACGCCAACAAAGCGATCTAGGTAATACCACACTTCTCCTACTTCGTACTGGCTCGCGCCTTGCCCGCCAATAAGCAGTACTTTTGGAGCACTAACAACAGCCATTGAGCGTGAACCTAAATCGGCCCCCTTACTTGTTAAACCTGAAGTAATTGGCTTAATTGCAATACCAAACTCATTTTGCGCTTTATTAAGCTGAGCAACCCAGTCGATATTTGTTTGTAACCCTGCAGGTATAATAATACTGCCAGGTTCAAAGCTTACCTCTCCCGATGTTGATTTAGCAGTTAACGAACTAAGAGCTACACGAGCTTTAATACCTTGCTGAAGTAAACTATTTAGCATTTTAGGGGCTAAATAATCATCCCACGAAAAACCAAATGCGTAACCTTCGGTGAGTGAAGAAAATGATGGGGTTGCTACTTTTTCCCATGCTTTATCAGCAACCTTTAATCCCCAACTACTTTTAACTTTAGAGAATGGCAAATTAAACGCATGCGCTAATGTCCAGCCAGATACATCGTAAAAAGTATTATCGGCAAAGTTTTTTTGCTCACTAAAAATCGCTTTTACTAAACGATATTGTGGTTGTGCTAATGGTACAAAATAGCTATGTGTACTGAAATTCTTACCATCTGCTTGTAATGATTTAGTAAGCGGGTAAGCATTAATTTGATGTTGCTTTAAGAGCTCTAAAAAGTGCTTAATGCGGGTGTTGTCGCTTGCACCTTCAACAACATAGCCTTCATAGTTTTCATCATTAGCTAAATCGTTAGCCTGATTATAAAACTTAGCCTGGTAATTAAGTAATGCTTGGCGGTTATCAACTGCTGCCTTAAAGGTTGATAAGCTGGTTAATAGCTGATTTTTAATAGTAAATGCAAAGCTTAAAGGGCCATTTATAGTTTCTTGAATATGCCCACGAGAACTCGCTTGTTCAAATAAAATGCCTACTCCACCATTTACATCAGGATAGGTTGAGCCTTTCCCGTAATAAAAATCATCAAAACTTTCTTCTGTAAAATAAAGCGCGTTGTTTTCATCTAATGTTTTTGCATGATAGTTAGCAATTGCTTTCGTTAAAGTCACATTTTCATCCGGTGTTATTGGGTGTTTACGACTTGGAATACCTGGCTGAAAAAAATAACTACTATTTGGGCCCATCTCATGAAAATCAGTTAAAATATTTGGCTTCCACTGATGGAACTTGGCAATACGCGCTCGCGACTCCGGATGTTGCAGCAATAACCAGTCACGATTTAAATCAAACCAATAATGATTGGTCCGGCTACTTGGCCAATTTTCAACATGCTCACGGGTTTTAGAGTCACTTGATAAGTTCATCCCGCGATTACTGTTTGCCCAATTAGCAAAGCGCGCTAAGCCATCCGGGTTAAGCGAAGGGTCGAGTAAAATAACGGTATTATTTAATAGCTGATCTATTTCAGCACCTTGAGCTGCCGCTAAATAATAAGCCACCAGCAATGAAGCGTTACTCCCTGATGATTCATTGCCGTGTACGCTATAACCCATCCACACTACAGCAGGTTGATCTTTGGTTTTACTACTTTTATTACTCAAGCGTGCCAGATGCGCTTGACGAGTTTGTTCAATGTTTGGTAACTGATTAGCTGCGGTAATCGTTAACATAACCAATGGACGCTGCTCATGCGTACGGCCAATGATTTCAAAATTTATACGATCACTTTTGTCAGCAAGTACTTCCATATAGCGCACTAACTGATCGTGCCTCACATGCCACTCCCCCACTTGATAACCAAGTACTTCTTCGGGCGTTGGGATTGTAGGATCAAATTGTGTATCTTGCTCAAAATAATAAGAAAGTGGCTTAGCTACACTTGAAAAACTAACTAGTACCATCATTACTGCTAACATGAACCGCATATAAATCACTCTAAAAATGTTTGTTAATCGCACGCTACCACTGCTTAAAATAGATGCCAACTTTTTACGCTCAACACTAGCCGCAACACGATGAGCGGAGTATGATATGCAGTATCCGAGTAATTTAGTCAGGTATAAAGCCGTTTTTTATGATTTCTATTTCCGAAACAGCGCAAGCGCATTTTGCTAAACTATTAGCAGATCAATCACAACAAACCAATATTCGTGTTTTTGTTGTAAACCCTGGTTCATCACAAGCGGAATGTGGTGTGTCTTATTGTCCAGAAGACGCTGTTGAAGCCAGCGATATTCGTCTAAATTTTAATGGTTTTGATGCCGTTGTAGATGCAGAAAGTGCTCCATTTTTAGAAGAAGCTGAAATTGATTTTGTTACTGACAAAATGGGCACCCAGCTGACTCTAAAAGCACCTAATGCTAAAGCTCGTAAAATTGGTGATGACGCATCATTAAATGAACGCGTACAACATATGCTAGAAACTGAAGTAAACCCGCAACTGGCTAACCACGGTGGCCAAGTAAGCCTAGTAGAGATTACAGCAGCTGGTATTGCTGTCCTTCAGTTTGGTGGTGGTTGTAACGGTTGTTCTATGATCGACGTAACACTAAAAGAGGGCATTGAAAAAGAAATGATAGCTAAGTTTGAAGAGATAACAGGTGTTGCCGATATCACTGATCACGAAGCAGGCGATCATTCTTACTATTAAGCCCTATAAATGCTAAAGCCACTCATCTACCGCTTAGGAAGCAATCCTAAGCTTAGTTTAGCGCGCTTTTTTCGCGGTCTAGCACTGTTTGTGCTAGCCGTAATATTAATATGTATTGGGTACTATACCCATTATAGTTTACAAATAATTGGCGTGGTAATTTTAGTCCCCGCATTATTTTTTGCCGGTTGGGGCTACTGCGGTATTTTTGCTAATCGATTTTCTCAGGTCATTAAAAATATAGGCCCTAAGAGTAACGATCCCGATTTATGGAAATAGCCCACCATCGCACTTAATCTAGCAACTGGTTATTTGCTTTGAGTCTTTGATATTTAATAACTAAAGTTATGCCTCGCATTAACATAAAAATGCTCATAGCTAGCCATAACCCGTTATTTTGTAACTCACTAAATACCCAAAACACTCCAAAAAACCCTACCGTAGCTGAAAGTAGCATACTATTTCGCATATCTTTTGCACGTGTTAAGCCGACAAAAATACCATCAAACAAAAAACAGCTCATAGCAAGTAAGGGCAATGCAATTATCCATGGTAGATAACGTGTAGCCTCATTAATAACCTCTGGTACATTGGTTAAAAGCGTAATAATTTGAGCGCCAAAAACTGCAAAAAATAAGCTATATAATAAACCAAATAACATCCCCCAAAATACACTAATCTTAACCCAAAGCTCTATGTTATATACGCTTTTTTGACCTTTTGCTTGCCCTACTTTTGCCTCACTGGCATATGCAATACCATCTAGAGCGAAACTGACTAACATTAAAAAATTAAGCAGCACGGCATTAGCCGCAAGCGTCGTTTCGCCAATTCGGGCGCCGTAAAAAGTCATAAAGCTAAAACACAATTGCAGTACCAAAGAGCGAATAAAAATATCACGGTTTAAACTAAGTAAACCCGCCATTTTTTTAAAGCTAAACCAATTCGGTACACTTAATTCTATTGCTTGTTTTTTAGCTAACTTAACCACCAAAAAAAGTGCAAAGACAAGTGCTGTGTAATCAGCAATAAGTGATGCCCATGCAGCACCAGCAACCGCCCAATCTAGGTAAACTACAAAGTAAATATCGAGCACTATATTTACAATATTTGTTACTAATAATAAATAAAAGGGTCCTCGGCCGTAATGCACTCCTAGCATCCAGCCTAACAGCACTAAATTACATAAAGCCGCAGGCGCACTAAAAATACGGATACTGAAATACTGGTACGCTTGAATGAGTACATCGCTATTAGCTGCAGACAAAAATGCAATAGCGTGTTTTATTAATGGGGATAGAGCAATAAGTAATACAGCAACAATGATTGCAAGTAATAAGCTTCGCTTAAGTAAGGCGGCTAATTGAGTTAAATCATTTTGCCCGTAGGCCTGAGCAACCATGCCGGTTGTACTCATTCTTAAAAATCCTGCTAACCAAAATAAAATAGAAATAACAGCGGAGCCTAGTGCAATACCGGCTAAATAGTGAGCGCTACCTAAATGACCAATAACGGCAGTATCAACAATTCCTAACAGTGGTACTGTGATGTTTGATAGTATCATCGGACCGGCTAACAACAACAAGCTTTTATGGTGTGCTTTATTATGTATAAGAAATTGTTTCATTTAGTATTATTTACTCTCATTAGTTTATCTCTACGCGCTCAAGCAGCCGTTATTTTACAATACCATCATGTTAGTGAAACCCTTCCAGCCGTCACTAGCGTTAGCGCTGATACTTTTACAAAGCATTTAAATTATTTAAAAGACAATAACTTTAATGTTATTCCTCTAAACAAATTACTCAGTGCTTTACAACAAGGGCAAACCTTACCTGAGAAAACCATCGCGATCACTTTTGATGATGGCTACAACAATAATTATGATGAAGCAGCACCTATTTTAGAACAATTTGGCTACCCGTATACTATTTTTGTAAACCCCAAATTAATAGATGAAGGTCAAAGCTATGTGATGGGCTGGGATAAACTTAAAGAATTAAGTAAAAAAGGGGCGCTTATAAGTAACCACAGTGCTCAACACAATTATTTGCATATTAAGCTTGAAAATGAAACCACCGCGCAATGGAAAGTACGTATTAAGCAAGATATTTTACACTCACAACAGCGTATAAAAGAAGAAATTGGCCAAGACTACAAGTACTTAGCTTACCCATATGGGGAATTTAGTAATCAACTACAAACCCTTATAACTGAGCTTGGCTTTATTGGAATTGGACAGCATTCTGGAGCGGTAAGTAAAGACTCAAATTTCAGTCGTTTACCACGTTTTCCTGCCTCTGGTTTTTATAGCAATTTAGAGACGTTAACAACTAAAATTAATTCTCGAGCGTTCAGCATTACTAATTTAACTTACCAAGATAGTGTGACGCAAAACAATCCACCCAAGTTAACTATTGAGTTTAAAATGGGTGGTTTTCACAAAACACAATTTGCCTGCTATGTATCAAGTATTGGCCAAGCAAACTTAAACTGGATAAATAAAAATACGGTTGAAGTGACGTCACCCCAAGCACTTAAAAAGGGCCGCTCTCGCTTTAATTGCACTGCGCCTTCCATTGAAAACCCTAGCAGCTATTACTGGTTTTCTCAGCCTTGGGTTATTCAATAACAAAGCAGCTATTTTCAGCGCTAACTACGTTGAGCTTACTTGCAATAGTGTTCTAAATAAAAAATTTTAACGACATTATGAGGTGATTTAATTAAGTTGCTCAAACACTTATGCCGATTGGTATTATTACAAAATTACACGCCCTAAGCTCTCGTAAAACATCGTACTTTGCATTTTGATGGCATTTGGCGCGAATTATAACTTAGGCTTTTTAGCCTAAGTTAATTTTTAATAATCTGCTTTAAAAGACTCTGAGCCACTTTATCAAGAGCAACTACTTCATTAACTGCATCTAATTCTACAGCTGCTTTTGGCATCCCCCACACAACAGATGAATACTCATCCTGAGCTATGGTGTAAGCGCCATTTTGTTTTAATGCAAGCAGTCCTTTTGCGCCATCACTACCCATACCGGTAAGAATTGCGGCAACTATATTTTTAGCTCCTATTTCGATTAATGAATTAAATAATACATCTACAGCAGGCTTGTGCCTGTTAACAGGGTCGTTATCATCAAGCTGGCAATACAAGCCTATGCCTTGCTTTTTAATGCTTAAATGAAAGCCTCCAGGTGCTATATACGCCCAACCAGCATTCAGCTTATCGCCATGCTCAGCCTCTTTTACATTTATTATGCATGTACGATTCATTCGCTCAGCAAACGAAGTACTAAACACCGGCGGAATATGCTGTGTAATAACAATCGGAGGGCAATTTTTGGGCATTTTAGTCAGCACTTCTTTTATCGCTTCTGTACCGCCGGTTGAAGCACCTATCGCTATTATTTTATTTAGTGAAAATTGAGCATTAACATGAATAGGCTCATTTATAATGACTCCTTTTTTAGCGCTTCTTACTCTTGCGCCGGCTGCTACTCGCACCTTTTGCTGAACCAATGATGCGTATTGGCTCATGTGCTCTTTTATATTGTTGGTAGGTTTAGCTATAAAATCAATAGCCCCTAATTCTAATGCCTCTAATGTGATAGGCGAGCCTTTTTGGGTTAACGTAGAAATCATCACTACAGGCATAGGCCTTAATCGCATTAAGTTTTTTAAAAAACTAATACCATCCATTTTTGGCATTTCTACGTCAAGTGTTAGCACATCGGGGTTGAGTTTTTTTATCATCTCGCGTGCTTCGTAAGGGTCCTCAGCACTACCGACTACCGTGATATCTTTAGCCTGCTGTAATATCTCTGTGAGTAAACGCCTAATTAGAGGAGAGTCATCTATTATCAATACTTTAATCATGCATACTCCTAAAACAGCTCTATATTTGTTGTTACTTCTTGCTTTTTAAGGTTTTGCAAATAACGTACTTCGCGTTTTTCAATCGTGTTGTTATGTAAATTTCTTAATTTTTTCATATAGACTTTACCGGTGTGCGGATGAAAAAATATTTTTCGAGGCCATGGCCCCCCCATATCATGAGCAACTAAATTTAACGCTTCCTCTTCAATATAAGCCATTGCAAAACTAATATTTCCCAGTCCAATATCAGTCATCGCACTGATAATTTTACCGCCCCCAAACAATTTTATTTTTAAGTTATGGCGAGACGCTCCATTTTTTAACACCTCATTTATAAGGTACTCCATAGCCCAGTTACCGTATCGGCAACTCAAACTATGCGCATTTTTCAGATCTGTGTCTTTCTGAATAGGAAGCATAAAATGGTTCATCCCTCCAATTCCCAAGCTCTCATCATAAACACAGGCAGCAATGCATGACCCCAGCACGGTAGAAATAAGCTCGTTATTTTTAGAAACATAAAATTCACCTGGAAGCACCTTAGCAACAACACTGTCTCTGCCTGAATCCCAATATCGCTTTATGTGCTCAAAGCTAGGTAATACGGGCCTAAGTTCAGCGTGCATCAGCGCTCTTTTGGTACATAGTTTTTCCTAAATTTTTAAATTGCGAATGCTCTTTACCCATACTCTCTGAGTGACCCAAAAACAAATAACCTTGCGAATTTAGTATGTTAGCGTAGCGCTGAAAAAGCTGATCTTTTGTTTCTTTATCAAAATAAATAACAACATTTCGACATAAAATAAGATCGAACGACCCTTTCATAGGCCAGTCTTGCAACAAATTTAAGCGCTTAAATGAGATAGATTCTTGTAGTTTATCTTTAACTTTATAGCTTTCACCGTCTTTACTCGTTAAAAACCAACGCTTAAGTTGCGCTGGTTCTAATCCATTCACATTAGCAGCTGTATAAATACCCTTTTGTGCTTTCTCCAGTACGTTAGAATCCAAATCTGTGGCTAATATTTTTACGTCCCAAGTACTTGGAAATGCGTTATATATTGTCATCGCTAAGCTGTAAGGCTCTTCACCTGTTGAACAACCAGCAGACCAAATCCTCACTCGCTTACTCTGTTTATTTGCTTTTAGAAGATCAGGTATAAGCTGGGTTCTAATAAATTCAAAGTGATGTATCTCACGAAAAAAAGACGTTAAGTTAGTTGTTATTGCATTAATAAATGCATCAAACTCCTGATCTTTATTACCCTTTAAGTATTCTAAATAAGCTTCAAAATTATTTAGCTTTCGCTCTCTAATACGCCTTGCTAAACGTGAGTAAACCATTTCACGTTTATGATCACCTAAAACAATACCGCATGCGTCATAAACTAAACTAGCAATCTCTTTAAAGTCGCGATCCGTACATAAAAACTCTTTCATTATTCGCTCTCAGTAAAGCTGTTAAAACTCTTCCCACTCATCAGCTGAATCAACAAAGTTATCGCCTCTGGGTGTACTTCGAATAAAGCTGCTTTGTGGTTTATGGGATAGTTCAGGTGTTCGCACCGTCGGCGAAATGATTGCCATATCTTGCTGACCTAATGAGAAAAAATTAAGTAAGCGGCGCATCTCATTAGCTTGTTCAGCCATCGACTCACCAGCTGCAGAAGCTTGCTCTACTAGAGCTGCATTTTGTTGCGTCATTTCATCCATTTGAGAAATAGCTTTATTAACCTGTTCGATACCGGCACTTTGCTCTTCGGATGCTTCTGTAATATCAGAAATCATTTGCGTGACTCGTTGTACCGATACAACAATTTCTTTTAGCGTCGCGCCTGACTCATTCACTAATTGAGAACCATCGGCCACTTTACCTACACTATCTCTTATTAACTCTTTAATTTCTTTCGCTGCACCTGCAGAGCGTTGCGCTAAGTTTCGTACCTCACCAGCAACCACTGCAAAACCACGCCCTTGCTCACCCGCTCTTGCCGCTTCAACTGCAGCATTAAGCGCTAATAAGTTAGTTTGAAATGCTATTTCATCAATTACACCAATAATATCTGCAATCTTTTTGCTCGACTCATTAATAGCCGACATACTTATTACTGCTTTATTAACAACTTCACCGCCTTGAATCGCCTTTTCACATGTTTCTTCAGCTAGATCGTTTGCAACTTTGGCGTTATCTGCATTTTGACGAACTGTACTGGTCATTTCCTCCATGCTTGATGCTGTTTCCTCTAGCGAGGAAGCTTGCTCTTCTGTTCGTTGACTTAAATCTGTATTCCCTTGTGATATTTCCTCTGCGCCACTGGCTACCAACGTTGCTGATGAATTTATACGATTAATTACTTCAGTTAACTTATCTGCCGTCGCATTAGCATCACGTTTTAATTTTTCAAATGAGCCTTTATAATCTTTTTCAATCCGTTTTGATAAGTCACCACTCGCCATTGCACTGAGCATATTGCCAGTGTCTGCAACTGTATCGTCGACTATTTTTACTAAGCTATTTAACCCTTGTGCCAAGCGTAGGAAAAACCCTTGTTTCCCCTCTTCCATAACTCTTGCATCTAATTCCCCACTCCCAGCAGCAGCAATAAGCTGGGCAATTTCTTTTTCAATTGCAACCTGTGCGGTTCTGTCTTCCCACTCAACCACGGTACCTATTTTCTCTTGCTCTGATGTCAATATAGGGTTAGCCACTAAACCAAATGTGCGTCCGCCCACTTTAATTTCGGTGCTGTAAGTATTTGTTAATTTGGCAAGTAGATTTTGCTGATGCGCTGGGTTTTTGTGAAATATGTCAATGTTCTGATTTATTAACTTTGTACTGTCGAAATTAGGTAAATCTTTTTGTAAATCTTTTTCAGCAATACTCATCATGTTTCTAACAGCAGCATTCATATAAACAATAACGTTTGATACATCTGCAATCATTGTATTCGTCGCTACTGTATCTAATGCTTGACGTACACGTAGATTTTCTTGTGCTGCTCGACGTTCTTTTTCCGCCTTTGCAACGTCGTTTGTAATATCTTCCCACTCAACTATAGTGCCTAGCCTTTTTCCCTCATGGCTTATCCAAGGCGATGCAATCAAGGTAAAAATAAGCCCCGCTAAGCGTAATTCAGCTTTATGTGGTTTCTCTAAGTTTTTTAATAACTCACGTTGGTGCGATGCTTTTTTATGAAAATCATCAACACAAGTTCCGACCAAATTATCAACAGAGAAACTCGGTAATACTGTTTGCAGTTCCTTTTCTCGGACCTTAAGCATTTCTTGAACTCGATCGTTCACAAATACAATATTAAGATTTTTATCAGCAATCATTACGCTTGCTTGGCATACTTTGAGAGCACTTGCTAAATCTGCGGCCTTTCGAGATGACTTTTCTAATTCTTTTTGTGCACTAATGTCAGATGCGTATTTAATAACTTTATATGGTTTACCATTCATATCAAAAATTGGGTTGTAAGAAGCTTGTATCCATACCTCTTTACCATGTTTACCAATTCTTAAGTATTCACCAGAATCAAATTCTCCACGGCCTAGTTTTGCCCAAAATTCTTGATATTCATCACTATCTGCATATTCAGGTTCAACAAATAATCTATGGTGTTGTCCTTCAATCTCACTGAGCTTATAGCCAAGCGCATTTAAAAAATTTTCATTAGCGTTAATAATAGTGCCATCTAAGTTGAACTCAATGACCGCTTGAGATTTGCTGATCGCATTAATCTGTCCAGAAGCATTTGCCGATATAAGCTTTTGCTCGGTGATATCTGTAGCAAATTTAATGACTTTAAGTACTTGACCTTTCGAATCAAGAATTGGATTGTAAGTAGCCTGAATCCACACTTCTTTACCGTTTTTAGCAAAACGCTTAAACTCATCTGAAATAAACTCACCATTGCGTAAGCGTTGCCAAAAGCTTTTATAACTATCACTTTGCGAATCATCATCATTCAAAAATAAAGAGTGGTGCCGCCCTTGAACCTCTTCTAACCGATACCCCATTACGTTAAGAAAGTTAGCATTAGCAGTAATTATTGCACCACTAGGTTCAAACTCAATCACAGCTAATGACTTATTTAATGCATCTACAATTAAATCATTACTTGATTTTGACTGCTTTGGATTACTAAACCATCCCATGCCCATCACCACCTTTAAGTTTATTTTGAGTACTTTATTTAGCTATTCTTTGGCTAAATGTTCATTGTTTTTTGCAGGTCAATTAATGCCACCATCTTTTCACCAACATTGACTAAACCAGCTACATACTCACAATTATTTGAGTCAGATATATTTGGTACTGCTTTAGCATCTTGCTCTGCAATGCTGTAAACATCTGAAACAGCATCCACTGTTATCCCTATAATTTTGCTACCTTGTTCAAATTTTATTTTGACAACAATAACAACAGTTAGAGGGCCATAATCAGTACTTGGTAATCCAAAGCGTAATCGTAAATCAATTATTGGAACTATCGTTCCACGTAAATTAATAACGCCTTTTACGAACTCAGGTGCATTAGGTAGCACTGTAATTTCTTCCCAGCTCCGAATTTCTTGCACTGTTAAAATATCCACACCGTACTCTTCATCGGCCATCATAAAAGTTAAAAACTGCTTTATACCTTGTTGCTGCTGAAGATTTAATTGGTTACTTAGCTGGTTTTGATCGGAAATCATAACGCCTCCAGGGCGACGCTTGGTTCAAGGCTTAGCTCTTGGCTACCTGGTTTTTTCAAACCTGAAAGTTTTATCAAACCACTAATATCAACAATGAGTGATACGCGCCCATCGCCTAAAATTGTTGCCCCTGATACACCATCAACCTTGTGGTAATTAGCCTCTAAACTTTTAATAACCACCTGCTGTTGAGACAGTAAATCATCAACAAGTAACCCTACCTTTTGGTTGTCGGTTTCAACAACCACAAGTAGAGTTTTATCTAATGATTCAATCGCATTGTTATGATTAAAAATATCGTAGAGTCTTAAAATCGGAATATATTCATCTCGAAGTCTAAGTACATCGAGGTTTTTACCTACTCGGCTCACCTTTGCTATATCTATTTGTAGTGACTCCACAATCGAAATAAGTGGAATAATATAAGTATGCTGACTCACTTTAACGAGTTGACCATCTAAAATAGCTAATGTAAGGGGTAACCTAATCGTAAATGTAGAGCCAACCCCTGGAGCAGATGTTACTTCTACTGAGCCGTTTAATGATTGAATATTTCGCTTTACAACATCCATGCCCACACCACGGCCCGATAAATCACTTACTTTGTCCATAGTCGAAAAGCCTGGCATAAAAATAAGCTCATTAATTTCATCATCACTAAGACTGTTATCTGCTGAAATTAACCCGTTACTTATTGCTTTTGATCTAATTTTTTGTGTGTTGAGTCCTTGCCCATCATCCATTATCTCAATCACAATATTACCGCCTTGATGAAATGCATTTAAAGTAACCGTGCCTACAGGATCTTTTCCAGCAAGCACTCTTTGCTCAACCGTCTCTAAACCATGATCGAGCGAGTTTCTAACCAAGTGCACCATAGGATCTGATATTTTTTCCATCACGGTTTTATCAAGCTCAGTTTGCTCTCCAATCAACTTCAGCTCTACCTGTTTATTTAGCTTTTGCGCTATATCACGGACCAAACGCGGAAAACGACTAAATACAAAGTTAATGGGGAGCATGCGTATGCGCATTACATTTTCTTGTAAATCACGTGTGTTATGCGCTAATTGCGCTAAACCTTCTTGCAAAGACGTGATAGTCGCGGGCGTAATTTCTTGCTCGCTCAGTTGATTGAGCATGGCTTGTGTAATCACGAGTTCGCCAACCATGTTTATCAATGAATCAACCTTATCAATACCGACACGAATAGAAGTAGATTCAGGGGTTGTTGCTGTTTTTTTATTTGTACTTGCTGCTGGAGATATTGGATTGCTAGGCGATTTAACGCTTGTTGGTGGTGCTACGACTACTGGTTTTGATGTTTCAGTTTCAATAGCTTGGGGTATATTATCGCTCGAATTTTTACTTGTTGATGTTTGATCATCGTCAGTAAATACGCCACCACATAGTTCAATAGTGATGTCGGAGTCATCTTCAACCCATTCAAAAACTTCTTTTATCGCGCTTTCATCACGGCTTGTATTTAAGAAAAAGCGCCAGTGTAAAAAACATTCATCGCTGCTTAAATCTGTAATATCAGGAACTTCGTCATAAAATACGGTCGTTTCTAAGTCGCCAAGCTCTTGAAGCTCACCAATCATATATAGAGGTTCATTGCCTGTTTTAAATAAATGATGATGAGGCTTAAAATCAATTTGGTAGGTATTACTGTCTGGTTTTTGATTTTCGCTTTGAGATATGCTTTCTTGGCTATCGTTTTTCATTCCTAGTACGCTTTCAAATTGTATGCGTAAGGAATCTGCCTCAGTTAGATCAGGATCTTGCTCTGCTTGAAGTGCAGCAAGCAATCCACGTAAACAATCAACTGCTTTGAGTAACAAATTAACATGTTCAGTGCCAAGCTCTCGCTCTCCTTGGCGAATTTGATCTAATAGTGTTTCAAGTACATGAGTGAAATCAGCAACAGAGCTAAAGCCAAAGGTCCCGCTTCCTCCTTTAATCGAGTGAGCAGCTCTAAATATAGTGTTTATAGTTTCTAAGTCTTCCTCTCCAGGCACCAAGTTTAAGAGCTCAGCCTCCATGGTATCTAGGCCTTCAAAACTCTCTTCAAAGAAAACTTCAAAAAATTGACTTAAATCTATACTCACGCTGTACTCCTTCGCTAACGAATAACCTTTTTAATTACCGCGAGCAGCTGCTCAGGATTAAATGGCTTAACAACCCATCCAGTCGCGCCAGCGGCTTTACCTTCTACTTTTTTTTCTAATCCAGACTCTGTAGTTAGCATTAGTAGCGGCGTAAATTTATAATTGGGCAATGTACGCAGCTCTCGGATTAATGTAATCCCATCCATTATTGGCATGTTCACATCAGAAATGACGGCATCAAAATCTTGCTGCTTAGCTATAGCAAGTGCTTCACTACCATCTTTTGCTTCAGTTACATCAAACCCTGCTGTTTTTAAAGTAAAACTCACCATCTGACGCATTGATGCAGAATCATCCACCGCTAAAATTTTTTTCATATACACCCCTAACCTTTACTGTCAATTATTAAGTACTGGCTTAATCCCAGCTGATTAATTGTATGTGTTAAAGCCTTACTACTGCCTACCCATATTATTTTATGCTGTATGGTGAGTAGATGTTTTTGTAAAGCGCATAAAAGTTGAATTGAAGCCGTATCAGCAGAAATCACATCGCTAATATCAAGGCAAATGTCGTCGTTGCTATGAAGCTCTTGTAGTAAATCTTGATGCAGTATTTCAACTTGTGTGATGGCAAGTTCGCTAGGAAGCTTTAACATTTAATGAGCACATTCCCTGTTAATTCAGATCATAATAAAAGCTTAGACCTAGTTAATGAAATTGCCATAAAATGCATGATTAATTTTGAATTGAAGTGAAAAAACGTAAAAAGGAGCATAAAGCCCCTTTAAAATTGGTAAAAAGTAAAAAACTAGTTTCTATAGTAGTTCGCTATTTTTGTAAATTCTTCGGTAAGCTGAGTCGCGTTAATGAGCGGTACACTACCTTGCTTAAATTCAGGTTTGAATATAGCTCTTAGTGCACCACTCTGGTCAACCATCGCGACTGAGGCACTATGATCTACTGCATATTCTGACTCGCTACTATCGCTAATCGCATAAATTAAACCAAGCTCTCTGACTACCGGAAAAAGATGTTTATGCTCACCAGATACGGCTAAAAAATCAGGGTTAAAATAATCTATATATTGCTTTCTCTTTGCAGATGTATCTCGATTAGGATCAACCGATAGGAACCAAATTTGCAATGGATAATCCGCTTTTAGATTTTTATACACCACATTTAGCTTAGCCAGTGTTAAAGGGCAAATATCTGGGCAACTTGTATAACCTAAAAACACTAAATTCCATTGACCTACAAACTGCTGTTTAGTGACCAATTCGCCATGCTGATCATTTAGCGTAAAATCAGATAATGGTTTTGCCTTTTCGTAAACCAACGCATTAACATCTGGAGGGCTATTCTCATTAGAACATGCTGATAAAAACAAAGCTAAAACAACAATTAATCCAAGCCATAACTGCTTCATAAAGGGAGCCATTTATCTATAAATAAGACCACAAAGAGTACCATTAAATGAACAATCGAAAAACGAAATAAATCCATTGCAATCTCATCATTTCCGGCAATTTTTAACTTAACTGCTTTATAAATAAATACTGCATTTAATACACATGCGCCTATCAAATATATTAATCCCGACATACCAATTAAATAAGGCAGTACACAAACAACAGCGAGTAAAACAGAGTAAGCAACCACACACGTTTTACAAAAATCAATACCGTGTGTTACCGGCAACATAGGTATTTTAGCGCGTTCATAATCGCTTTTTCGCGCTATGGCCAGTGCCCAAAAGTGTGGTGGGGTCCACGTAAATATAATCATCACCAATAGCCAAGGAGCGGCTGCCATTTGGTTTGTTTCTGATACCCAACCTAATAATGGTGGCATTGCACCAGCTAACCCTCCAATAACAATATTCTGTGGTGTTGCACGCTTTAAAAATGACGTATAAACAAAAGCATACCCTACCAAGGCAAACAGCGTTAAGACAGCTGTTAGAGTATTGGCCCAAATCATCAACATAATAAAACCTGCCACCCCAATAACAGCCGCAAAACTAAGAGCGTGCATTTTACTTAAACGCCCCTTAGCCACTGGGCGGTGACGGGTTCGTGCCATTTTAGAATCTATCTCGCTGTCAACTACATGATTAATAACAGCAGCTGCCGCAGAAAGTAGCCCTATGCCTAACAAACTAATAAATTGTACCGCTATACCACGCCCAACATCGGGAGCTAGTGCTAATCCAACCCAAGCTGTTAATACAAGCATTGCTACCACTTTAAATTTACTAATTGCCAAATAATCCTGTAGCAAATTATAACTGCGTAAAGCCAACGGCTGAGTATTAGCGGGTAGTATTGCTTTTTTATCAATTGTAAGTGCCATAACATTTCCCCTTTATGTGCGTGATTTTAAGTAATAACATAGCCTAACCATACTCAATAACAGTATGGCAGCCATTAAGTTATGCGCTAGCGCAACACCTAACGGGAAGTGCCAATGTACTAAAATAAGTCCTAAGCTAATTTGGCAAAACAGAAAAAACAATACACTTACAACACAATTTTTAATCTTTTGAGAGTAAGCCTCGCTGTATATTTTCCACATAACGAATGCCAAAACGACACAAGTAACTAATGCCCAAATGCGGTGTAATAAATGAATAGACATTCGCGCTTGCTGCGATAGCACGCCAAACTCATAACTACTGTGCTCTAACGGTAATTGAAACACGCTACTTAATGAAAACGGCTGTGCATAATTACAAAATGGCAAACCACTACAATGGGGAGCTGCATAATTTGCAGCAAGCCAGCCACCTAACGCTATTTGTATCACAAGCACACCAAGCGCAATTAGACTTAATCCAAAGTAGTGCTTAGCTCCCTCATCACCGCCCATAATCAGCTTTGCTGTTAACCTTAAATACAACAAAGTAATAAGCGATAAAATACTAAAACCTCCAAGTAAATGGCCCATTACTATTAACGGTTGTAAATTCATAGTCACAGTCCACATACCTAGTGCAGCTTGAAATACAACCAACAATAACAATAACAATGGTAACTTCACTGGCGTTGTTGGGTATTGACGCTTTAAAAAAGCGAGTATAAATAAAGCTAAAATGAGTAACCCAAGCGTGCCGGCAAAGTAACGATGAATCATTTCTTTCCACGCTTTAGCTGTTTCGAACATCATGTCTGGATAGCTCTGTGTAGCAAGCGCAATATCGGCCTCATGCTTAGGAACTGTTAAAAAACCATAACAGCCTGGCCAATCAGGGCAACCCAGGCCTGCGTCGCTTAAGCGAGTGTAAGCACCTAGCGCCACAACAATTAAAGCCAGCAGTCCAGTTACTAATACTAAGTTTTTATAATTTTTATACATCGAATACTCCAACTTAAACCAAATAGAACTAGCTAGCTTGAACGTGAATAATTAAGTAGTTTTTTTAAATCTTTTAACAGTCCCTTTTGCACCAAACGATTTTCTTGTGGTTGCGCCTTAAAAGGATATTCCAGCACGACTAACCCCATATGATCGATTAAATACAAACTTGCAGGTTGTAAGCTTTGTTGCTCAGCAATAATTTTCCAAGGCGATGTTTTATCATCAGGGCGCCCCATTATTGCCATATCAACCTTGCCTTGATTTTTACCAAGCGCTATATATAAGTTATTTAGTGCTTCAAGTTGCTCGCTACAGGGCGTATTACATTGACTTGAATAGTTAAGTGCAATGGTCCACTGTTTTGGATTGCTTTGCGGCCAGTTTTCAAATTTAACGTTTTCACTTAAAAACTCACCATGATTAGTAATGGCAGTTGGCAACCAATCAAATTTCAGTGCGCCATATGCCAAAATTAGCGGTATAGCACAGCAACCTACAAACAATAAAAGAGGGTTACTTTTCATTATGTGTCCTTTTTTTACTTGCAAAAATAGCGACAACAACACATGCAACAGCAATTAGAAACCACTGCACGGCGTAAGCATTATGTTTTTGAGGACTCATCACTACAGCCTCGTAATGAGGTATAGCAATTTCATCACCACTACCTTGTCGATAAGCCATAAAATTAATTAATGATTGCTGGCTTTGAGCACTTAGCATATTCAAATCAATAGATTGGATTCGTGTAGGTAAGTCATTATTTGTAGCTTTATTTTCAAGTGTAAAACCACTGAGGTTATTTTCTTTTATTTGTGCTTTTAGAATAAAATCGCCATTTGGGAGAGTAACTTGTGGCAAAACATCTCTCGATATGGGCGCTTTTATCCACCCCAAATTAACTAAAATCACTTTAGGATCACTATCGGGCTTTAGCAAAGCGAGTAAATCGTATCCTACTTGCCCGTTGTAAACTTGGTTATCTAAAAGCCAATAGTGGTTTTGTACAAACTGCCCTTTTAGCTCCACTAATACGCCTGTTTTGTTCCAACTATCCGGCAAGTTAAGTAATTGAGGCCAGCTCATAACGCCACGAGTTTGCAACTCAGCAATGGCAATTAGCTGCTGTTGCTTTTGCTCGCCGCGCTGTAATTGCCAAAAACCTAAGCGCACGCAGACCAACACAACAGCCACAACCATACAAAGTGAGATTATTGAACTAAGCTTTTGTTTGTGCCATAAAACTAACTGCATAAAGGGTCAACTCAGTGATTATTAAAATTATTATCGTACTGTTGTTAATATTTATACTTTTTAACTTATTTAGAGCATTATTTATTATGGTCTCTGGGAAAACAGGTGGACGACCCATGTCCCACTTTTTAGGTCGTCGCGTAGTGTTTTCCGTGGTTGTTTTAGTTGTTGTGATTGCAGCACTTAAGCTTGGATTTATTAAAGCGAATAACTCGCCTATGGCCACTACAGCACATACACAAATACAAATAAACACAACCACACCACATCTACAAAGTGCCAATACCAAGCAGCAGCCTGAAAAGCAAAGTGCTTATCTTTAGTAAAATGCCCTTTTAGAATGCGTAAAAGTATAACCAATAAAAGTACGGTGCCGAGCGTTACATGCATGCCATGAAAACCCGTCAATAAAAAGAACGTATTACCGTAAACACCGGCATCTAAGGTTAAATTAAGATCATTATATGCATGTATATACTCCTCAACTTGCAGTCCTAAAAAGCAAACCCCCAATAAAACAGTAGCCCCTAAAAATACTTTAAGTGGGGTGCGTTTATTGTTTTCCATCGCAACATGGGCAAAATGCAAAGTAACCGACGAGGTAAGTAGTATTAAGGTATTTATAAGTGGCAAACCTTGCCAACCCATAGCCTGAGTGGTTTCTCCAGCAGGTGTTGAAAGTAAGGGCCAAACAGCTTCAAAGGTAGGCCAAAGCACTTCGTTAGTCATTGCATTATTACCAGCCCCCCCAAGCCATGGAACCGACAGAACCCGCGCATAAAACAGCGCACCAAAAAAAGCCATAAAAAACATAACTTCAGAAAAAATAAACCAGCTCATACCTTGCCTAAAAGAGCGATCCATTTGCGCTGAATACAAACCTTGGTCCGACTCACTAATTACATTTTTAAACCAACTAAACAACATATATAAAAGCACAGCAATTCCGGCATAAAGTAGATAAATACCACCGCCAGATTCTTTTCCAACATCCATAACCGTTAAGCCTGCGCCCACTGCTATAAAAAACAATGCAATAGCACCCACAATGGGCCATGGGCTTTGATCTGGTACATAATAATGCTCATATTTTTGATTCATTTTATTTACTCCTAGTCTTACACTAGTTTAAAAAGCTAGTTATTACTTGCCACTAGCTGTTCACTAATATCAAATACGGTATACGATAAAGTTAATTCTTCTATGTCACTTGGTAATGCAGTATCAACATAAAAAAGTAATTTGAATTCAAGTTCTTCACCTGCTTTTAACGGTTGTTGATCGAAACAAAAACAAGCAATTTTATGTAAATACTTTGCCGCTTTACCTGGTGAAACAGAAGGTACAGCCTGCATTACCTTATCTAGCTCGCTGTTATTTTTAGCGCTAAAAAACACTTCACGCATTGCACCGGGCTTTACCACAACGCTGTATTCTTTTGATTTAACTTCGAACGGCGCACCGCTTTGAGCATGCGTAGTAAAGCTAACGCCAACTTCACGATTTTGTATTATTTGTGTACTTTGCTTTGCTTGCTCTAGCGAAGGCTTGCCATTGAGCCCTGTTACGTCGCAAAACACGTCGTATAAGGGCACTAAGGCAAATGCAAATGCAAACATACCCACGCAAATTAATATCAAGCGCTTAAGTAGCGGTGCGTGTGTCATTACTTTATTTCCGGAGGTGTAGAAAAAGTATGATACGGAGCTGGTGAGTCAACTTCCCACTCAAGCCCTTCTGCCCCATCCCATACTTTTGCAGGTACTTTATCGCCACCACGAGCACATTTAATTACAACAGCCACAAACAGCAATTGCGATAAGCCAAAGGCAAAACCACCAATACTTATGATTGCGTTAAAATCGGCAAATTGCAGTGCATAATCAGGAATACGACGCGGCATACCAGCAAGTCCTACAAAGTGCATAGGAAAAAACAGTACATTGACGCTCACCAGTGATAACCAAAAATGCCATTTAGCTAAGGTGATATTAAACATATTACCCGTCCACTTAGGCAGCCAATAATAAGCGCCCGCCATAATCGAAAATATCGCACCGGTTACTAATACATAGTGAAAATGCGCTACAACAAAGTAAGTATCGTGATATTGAAAATCAGCAGGTGTAATGGCTAACATCAACCCAGAAAAGCCACCTAGGGTAAACAATACAATAAAGGCAATACTAAATAGCATGGGTACCTCAAAACTTATTGAACCCTTCCACATAGTGGCAACCCAGTTAAATACTTTGACCCCAGTGGGCACAGATATAAGCATTGTGGCGTACATAAAAAACAACTCACCTGCTACAGGCATTCCCGTGGTAAACATATGATGCGCCCAAACAATAAAGCTCAGCAGCGCAATCGAGGATGTGGCATACACCATAGAGGCATAACCAAAGAGTTTTTTACGCGAGAAAGTAGGCACTATGGTCGATATAATACCGAACGCTGGTAAAATCATGATGTACACTTCTGGGTGACCAAAAAACCAGAAAATATGCTGAAACATCACCGGATCACCGCCACCTGCGGCATCAAAAAAGCTGGTCGCAAAGTACTTATCGGTAAGCACCATAGTTACAGCTCCTGCAAGTACAGGCATTACCGCAATTAATAAAAAGGCGGTAATTAACCATGTCCATACAAATAGGGGAAGCTTCATCCATGTCATGCCTGGAGCACGTAAGTTAACTATGGTGACAATTACATTAATAGCCCCCATAATTGAACTTATTCCCATTATATGTACGGCAAATACAAACAACGCCGTATTGTCATTACTGTAAGTTGTAGAAAGCGGAGCATAAAAAGTCCAGCCAAATGCAGGACCACCACCGGGCATAAATAACGATGCTAATAAAATTAAAAACGCAAACGGTAAAATCCAAAAACTCCAGTTATTCATTCTTGGCAGTGCCATATCAGGTGCACCAATCATCAGTGGCACCATCCAATTGGCAAGTCCAGTAAAGGCTGGCATTACTGCACCAAATACCATAATTAAACCGTGTACGGTGGTCATTTGATTAAAAAAGTGGGGATCAACCAACTGTAAACCAGGTTGAAATAATTCAGCCCTAATCACCATGGCCATTGCGCCACCAATTAAAAACATGGTCAGCGAAAATATTAAATATAAACTACCTATATCTTTATGATTGGTTGTATAAAGCCAGCGTTTAAATCCTTTTGCAGGGTGATGTGTATGATGCGCTTGATCGGCGTTAGGTTGTTCTACTATGCTACTCATTAGTTCGCCTCCACTTTGGCATCAAGTGCTGTCTGTATTTGACTCGGCTGAATAACATCACCCGTATCGTTACCCCATGCATTACGCTTATAAGTAATAACTGCTGCTAATTGCTTTATAGATAACTGTTTTGCAAAGGCTTGCATTGCAGTGCCTGGGCGGCCATGAATAATTATATCAATGTGATCTTTAATATCCCCTAATACAATTGGACTCCCTTTAAGTGCAGGAAATACACCTGGTAATCCCATGCCCGTAGGCTGATGGCACGCTGCACAATTAGCCATATATACTTGTTCACCCAAAGTCATTAACTCATCTTTAGGTAACGTTTGATCAAGCAGTGCGGCATCTGCCAGCGCAGCTTTCTGCTTAGCCTGCTTTGCATCTACCAACCAGGTTTTAAAATCGGATTCTGATTTTGCAACTACAACCACAGGCATAAAACCATGATCTTTACCGCACAGCTCAGCGCATTGACCCCGGTAAATCCCTTCTTCGTTTATATTGGTCCATGTTTCGTTTATAAACCCAGGATTTGCGTCTTTTTTGACGGCAAAATCGGGCACCCACCACGAGTGAATAACATCGTCTGAGGTCATTAAAAAACGTACTTTTTGGTTTATAGGCAGTACCAGTGGTTTATCTACCTCAAGTAAATAGTTAGGGTTTTTCTGTGCAAGATTAGCAATTTCGTCTTGAGGAGTAGAAAGCATTGAGTAAAACTCAACGTCTTCACCCATGTATTCGTAATGCCATTTCCATTGCGATCCTGTAATTTTAATAGTGAGATCAGCCTTACTGGCATCTTCCATTGCAATTAGAGTTTTAGTGGCCGGTATAGCCATAGCAATTAAAATAACAAACGGAATAGCAGTCCAAAGTATTTCTACTTTCGTGCTTTCGTGAAATTGAGCAGGCACTGCTCCTTTAGATTTGCGGTGATGAATGAGTGCCCAAAACATAATGGCAAACACGATTACCCCAATCACACAACATATGAAAAATATAGTCATGTGCAGCTGATAAACATTATTACTTATATCAGTTACGCCTTTACGCATATTAAATTGGCTATTTGCCAACACTTGCTGCGGAAAAACAAACAGTATAAGCCACAAGGTAGAGCTCAATTTACCCATGTGACGACTCCTTTGATGCTGTTGCGAGTGCAAAGCGAAGAGGCATACGGCTTAAACGCCAATTCGTTATTTTTATTTTTGTATTAATACCCTCGTCCTTATTAAACAATAGGTATTACACTGCGCTAACCAAGGTTTTATTGTAAATGTGTGTATTCTCAAAACTAAAAACAATGAGTTACTGTTAGCCCAGCCCATTAATAATTAGCTAAAGATTAACCAACAAGCAAGTTTTAGTATGAAAATTAAACAAATGATATTAACGGATTAGCAAAAAAACATGTCACTTTTAAAACTTTAAAATGGTGCGAACTGAGTTTTGATAGGGGTTACAAATAACATAAGGGGATAAAAGAGGAGTGCAATAAAAATTGTTTAGTAAGGAACCTTGTAACTAAAAATGCGTACTAAAAAGCACGCATTTATAAAATCAGTAATTTAACACTGCATTAAATTAGTGATCTATTATAGTGATAAGAAAGTAGCTCAATAACAAGGCTAAAATTATGATACATAGTTGTTCTATATAAATAATTTTTAACGTAGTTAGTGAGTTATTCAATGCGCTAGAATGATCATGTTTTTACTAAAATTGGTATTACATCCAATCAGCGTTACGAATAACCCCAACAGCCAAACCTTCAATATTAAAAGATTCGTTTTCTAAATCGACTTCAATTGCTGAAAAATCATCATTTTCAGCATGCAGCAGTACTTTTCGACCTGCTTTTTCAAAGCGCTTTACAGTTACATCATCATCAACACGTGCAACTACAACTTGCCCATTTTCAGCAACTTGAGTTTTATGCACCGCCAATAAGTCGCCATCCATAATACCTATATCTTTCATGCTCATACCGTTAACACGCAGTAAAAAATCGGCAGCAGGTTTAAACATTAATGGATCAATTTTACAATGACTTTCAACATGCTCTTGCGCCAAAATAGGCTCACCGGCCGCTACTCGGCCAATTAGAGGCAAACCTAATTGCTCAGGTTCTTCTTCTTCAACAAGTTGAATACCTCGGCTTGCGCCTGGCTTCATTTTAATAACACCTTTTTTTGCAAGTGCTTTTAGATGCTCTTCTGCAGCATTGGCACTTTTAAAACCTAGTGTTTGTGCAATCTCTGCACGTGTAGGGGGCATACCAGTGTCTTTAATAAAAACTTTAACTAATTCGAGTATTTGAGCTTGGCGCTTCGTTAATGGTCGCATATAACTGGTTTTCCATACAGTACATTTAACTGTGAGTATATACAGTTAAATAAAAATCGCAAATTTAAATTAAGCTAAACAAACTATGCGATTACCAGCTAATAGCGCTTGTTTTTCATAATTAATAAATCCCCCTTTCACACCTACAAAAACAAAATCTGGTTACATAAATTAAACAAGTGTATTTTTATATTTACAATAATAGTCATATTAAACACACCTCAATGTTAATGGGTTGAAAACAACTTATTAACATGTACACTTTATAAGAACAAAATGAATTCAAAAGGATTATCAAATGAAAAAATACTCACCATTATTTATTGGCCTACTGTTCAGTGGTTATACGCACGCTCAAGTTCCACTTTTTGAAGTTCAATACTCTAACATTTCACAAAGCATGACTGCACAAGCAAGTACTCAATCCCAATTTGGGCAACCACTTTTTGAACTAAGCAGCAACACAGATGCTTTTTTCTTACCTGTTAAAGGTAATAATATTGAGTTTATTAAAAGCACAACAAGCTCATCAGCAACAGGTAGTCTAATTTGGGTTGGTAAAAGCTTAGATGGTGACGAAGTTACACTCATCAAATCGGAAAAAGGGATTTCTGGTACGGTAAAAGTAGGCGAACATGTTTACAAATTACAACCAAATAAACACTCTGGTCATAACTTCATTGAACTGGATCCAGCAAAACAACCTGCTGAGCATGCACCCGACTATAAGCAATCTAGCAATAGCAACATAGCTTCAATCAGTGAGCAAATTTTAACGGCACAAAATTACCAAACAGCAATGGCTAGCAATGCACAAAGCGATATTAGCTTATTAGTTTTATATACGCCTGCAGCTGCGCAAAAATCGGGGGATATAAATAGCTTAATTGATCTTGCTGTTGTCGAGACCAACCAAGGTTATCAAAACTCAGGCGTTAACGCTGTTGTTAGCGTAGCTCATGTAAGCCAAATTAATTACACTGAAGCTACAAACTCAGGGACTGATTTAAACCGCTTAGCCGCTAAAAATGATGGCTATATGGATGAAGCCCATACATTACGCGATCAATACGGTGCTGATGTAGTCATATTAGTGAATGATGTAAACGGTTACTGTGGTCAGGCAAAAGCCATTGGTGCAAATGCGAATAGCGCTTTTGCTATGGTCGATTATGACTGTGCAACGGGTTATTACTCTTTTGGTCATGAAATTGGACATTTACAAGGCGCTCGTCATAACCCTGAAAACGATCCATCAACATCTCCATATTCATTTGGACATGGCTATCAGCAACCTCAATCGCAATGGCGTTCAGTAATGGCGTATAATTGCACCAATAATTGTACCCGCATTAATTACTGGTCGAACCCAAACAAATCATACAATGGTGATGTAATGGGTACTTTAGCAGAACATGACAATGCAAGAGTATTAAATTTAACAAATCCAACTATTGCAAACTTTAGATCTTCAACCCCTCCGCCAACAAATGATAATGTACTACAAAATAATCAACCAATTACAGTTAGTGGCGCTAAAAATAGCGAACAGTTGTTTACTTTTGCAGTGCCAAATGGGGCGACGCAAGTTACATTCACAACCTCAGGTGGTAGTGGCGATGTTGATCTACATGTAAAATACAACGCAATTGCATCGAGTAATAACTTTGATTGCCGTCCTTATAAAAACGGAAATAGCGAAAGTTGTAGCGATACTCGTACTGGTAATTACTCAATTATGCTCAAAGGTTTTAATACCTTTAATAATGTAGAACTAGTCGCTAGTTACCAATAAAAAATATAGCTAATGTAAGCAAGCGTCAAGGTATGGCGACTTGCTTATACTTAGTTTAAAGCAAATTCACATTTTACAAATGTCACTCACTTCGCTTAATTATAAATCGCCATTACTAACTCAGCTTTATAATCACCCTCTTTACGAATTACAGCATTATCTAAAGTTGTTAATAGCTTTTTCGCACGACAAATATTCAATTTAGCCTTATCATGATCTTAAATTTATGAAAATTTAAACGATATTTTAAGTAGCCTGAACTCTGGTTAAGATATTTACTAATATATTGAATCATAGTGATATTTAAATTTATTTTTCTCTAGCCAGAGATTTTCAGTGAAAACAAGGCAAACTTGCGCGTCAATAGCTGGCCTATTGCAAGTAAGTTCAACGTAGTTAGCGCTGAAAATAGCAGCTTGAGATAGATTTATTATCCAGAGCTCAGGTTAAGTACCATTTAGAAGGAGCGGTTATGAGTATTTGGTATCAACCTATTACTTTAGAGTTTTGCAAACAACTAGACGAAGGCATTAATGGCCAAGGCACACTCATGAAAACCATGGGCATTGAAATATCTGAAATTGGGGAAGACTATTTAGTAGCAACCATGCCAGCCATACCTGAGCACCATAATCCAATGGGTATGGTACATGGCGGCGCCAATGTAGTGCTTGCCGAAACGGTAGCAAGTTATGCAGCTAACTTTGTAGTCGACTTCACTAAGTTTTATTGTGTTGGACAAGAAATTAGCGCCAGTCACTTAAAAGCATCTCGCAACGGTACTTTAACAGCCACAGCAAGAGCATTTCATATAGGTAAGCGTAGCTCGGTTTGGGAGATAAAAATTACCAACAGCCGCAATGAGCTGTGCTGCGTATCAAAAATGACCGCAGCAGTAGTGGAGCGAAGATAATTAGTTGGTATTATTTTTCAATTGGATAAATTGTAATTTCCATACCTGCACCAATCGCAGATATACGCAATAATGTATCTGCGTCTAAAGCTTGATTAAAACATTTAGGCGAGCTGCCTGATTCAAAACCAATATCAAACGTTCTACGCGAGCAGCTTAACCACTGCTTTAACGCATTACGCGAACACGATTCAATAAGCTCACATAAGTGATTTATTGCTTTATCTGGAGTACTTACTGCACCTGTCGCTTCAATACGTGCTAAATGACGGTATTCGTCTTTGTCATGATGTAAAATCGTAGCGACCTTTTTTAGATCTGCCACAAGCACGCTAATATCTTGCTTTGACTCAAGCTCTAGATCTACATTTAAAAATTGAATTTCCGACATCGTTTCGTATTTATCCTCTAATGATTACATTGCAAACTTTAACGCAGTTTCTCTTTTATACCAAATCAACTATGCAGTATTCGCTATTTTATATAGAGAGTAGCTACTTTAAATGTTTATTAGCAGTTTATTTTTCCTTTCAGTACATACCTTTTTATTTTTAACCTCAACTCAACATCTAAAAATATCAAATATGTGCTTACAACAATAATTGAAAATAACCATTAATCAGGGCATGTTTGGCATTTATGCTACGTTATCGCCTATTTATGGGGGGCAACCACACATCATAGGCTCTGCCTTACTTAAATACCAAGCACACTGCTGCAAAATCAATCACGACAGGTCAATACGCCCTAAGAAGAACTCTATTTTTTAACGGTTACTATAGCTATATTTTAGATTGTTTTATAAACATAAACTGCGACATTATGTCGCAGTTATTTACCATTGCAGTATATTAAACTAGCCAACAACAATAATAAGATAGAAGCACATGAAAAAAACATTTAAGCCCGCTCGAAAACTACATAAATGGCTCGGGTATTTACTCGCATTACAAATTTTAGCTTGGCTATTAGGCGGCTTAGTCATGAGTGCCATCCCTCTTGAAAAAGTTCATGGTAAACATCTAGCAACACGCACTCTAAATAATCCATTTGCGCAAACTGATTATGTTGCATCACTTGACAACATTACATCTCAGGTAAAAAATCCAACACAAATTATCTTTGAAAATTTTTTAACAACCCCTCTTATTACCGTCATCAGCAAAAGTGAACCACACAGCTTTAACGGTATAACAGGTCGCCCTTTTGAAGCGCCAACTAAAATACAAATTACCGAAAATGCCAAGGCTCATCTACTCATTAATGCCGAACCAATGAGCACAATCTTTTTAAAACAAGGCTCAAGAGAAGTAGGCTATAAAAAAGATATCTGGCAAGTACAATTTAACGATACCTTTAACACAACACTGTATTTATCAGCCAATAACGGTAACGTTGTTACCATTCGCAGCACAATATGGCGAATATTTGACTTTTTTTGGATGTTACACATTATGGATTACGATCAGCGAGAAGACTTTAATAACCCACTGCTTATTAGCTTTTCGGCAACCAGCGTACTTTTTTGCCTAAGTGGGGTTATGTTGTTGATACAAAGCTTCAGGGTTAAACGATTAACACGTATTAGAAACTAAAATAACACCTTAATTTTTATAGTCTTTAAGTTTTACCTTCAAAGCTTTAGACTACCAGCTCCTGTAGTTCACGTATGTGATGGATATGACCCGATTTATTCTGGCCTTATTGGCTTGTTTTCTGTGCGCTTCGGTATCAGCCGAACAATTTACTCGCTTTTCAACGGCTAAAAAACACTTAATTAAAACCCTACCTAAAGACGCTAAAAGTATTTATTGCGGTTGTGATATTAAAAAGCAAGGCAAAAAACTTGTTCCCGATCCCACTAGTTGTGGCTATGTTCCTCGAAATACACTTACCCGCTCAGGTAAAGTAAACGTGCGAGCGTTACGTATTGAATGGGAGCATATTGTGCCAGCGTGGGAGTTTGGCCATCAGCTACAATGCTGGCAAGATGGCGGGCGTAAAAACTGCCGAAAAGTAAGTGCTAAGTTTAGACAAATGGAAGCCGATATAAACAACTTAGCACCCGCTATTGGCGAGATTAATGCAGATCGCTCTAATTATCGTTTTGGTATGCTTAATGAAAAAGCAACGCAATATGGCCGTTGCGAAGTAAAAGTAAACTTTAAACAGCGTGTGATCGAGCCACCTGTTGATGCACGTAAACGCATAGCCGATACCTACGCCTATATGCAAAAAACATACGGTTTAAAAATATCAGATAAGCAAAAAAAGCTATTTAATGCTTGGCAACAGCAGGCTTTTGCGGCGCAAGGCAATACTAAAAAATTATAGTTAACCTGAACTCTGGTTAGTTAGTTTAATTGCGCACTACTCAAAAAGTTTTATAGTGCGCAATTAAGTTAGTGAGTTAAATAATTATCTAATACCAATCTGCTTATACATGCGGCCTATTTAACGTTAAGAAAATTACGCTAGAACTAGGCAAAAATTTTTGTATCTAGTTGTTCTAAATAAAAAATTTTTAACGACGTTATAGTGCAATTCAATTCGTTAAATTGATTAAAGGTTTATGCAGTTTGGTATAAAATATGCCCACTTTTAAACGGTATTATAAGTCTTGATGCGGACCAAATACTTCATAATGGATATGCTCGTTTTTAACACCTAACTCAAGCAATTGATTTTTTATAAATGCCATGAACCCCGCAGGGCCACACAAGTAAAAGTCGCCATTCGTTAATGGTAATTGTGTTTGTACTGCGTTTAAATTCATCAGCCCTATAAAGTCAGCGCCCTCAACGGCTTGATTAAACCACGTCATTGTTTGTAGACGGTTATATACTGCATTTAGTCCATTCAAATATTTTGCAAACGAATGCTGCTGAGTATTTTCACATGCATGTAAATACATAATATCTTGATTAGAGTTATCACTTAATAACGTTTCAAGCATGGCAAGCATAGGCGTTTGCCCAACACCTGCTGAAATAAGTACCGCAGGGTTTGTATTGTTACGCAAAAAGAAGTCACCCGCGGGTGGATATAACTCAACAATAGCGCCCAGCTCTAGTGCGTGTAAATGATTAGACACCATGCCAAGCTTTGGTTGTAGCTCTTTTTTAACACTAATACGATAGTTTTTAGCATTGCTTTTTTGTGAAATAGAATACTGACGTATTTCTTCATATTCGGCGCCCTCTGGTTTAACTTTAATACCTAAATATTGCCCTGGCTTGTGTGTGATAACCGCCTCACCGTCAACTGGCGTAAGTGTAAAACTCGTAACAAGCTCAGATTCAACCTGCTTGTTGGTTATTTTAAACTCACGAGTACCTGCCCAGCCGCCATGCTTATTTTTACTGTGCGCATATAAAGCCGCTTCTTCAGTTATACAAATATCAGCAAGTAGTGCGTATGCTTCACGCCACGCGTACTCTACATCGGGAGTAAACTGCTCGGGAATAAGCTCTTTTAGTGTGCCAATTAAATGCGCACCTACAATTGGGTAATGTTCAGGTAAAATATTTAAGCTCGTGTGCTTATGGTTAATCCGTGTCAGTGCTTCTTTTAATACGGCTAAATTATCAATATTTTGTGCATACGCAGCCAATGCATTAAAAAGTGCAAATTGCTGACGACCCGTATCTTGATTCGCCATATTAAAAATATTTTTAAGCTCTGGATTATGACTAAACATGCGCTTATAAAAATGATCGGTAACAACCGTGCCCGCCTGCGCTAATAACGGAACAGTGCTTTTTACAATCTCAATGGTTTTATCAGATAACATAGTGTTTTCCTGTAGGTGAACTAACCACGACGCCCATCAACACGACGCCGCGTTAATATAGGTGTGCAGTGAATTAAAAATAATAAAAAAGCCACTAACCACAGCAGAGCACTTATTTGCCAAGCTAGGTGAGGCCCAATAATAAAAGGGAGTAGTGAACGAGTAATTGCAGCAACTAGCACGAGAGCAAATGCAACGGCCATATAATGAGGAATAGTGAGCGTTCGCCCTGTATGACCATGTGATACACGAGTCATCATGGCTAAAATCATCATGCTTATTGTGCCAATAGTAATGAGGTGTAATGCATCTTTAAATGCAACCGTACTGCCAATAAAGCTTATTGCCACCAGCATTAACCCAATACCTAAAGCGAAGTACGAAAAATGCAAAGACCATAACAAAGGTATTTTAAGCACTTTATTATTCCACCAATAGAAAGAGCGGGCCAAGTGTAATACAGCGACACTCGCCACCACAGGAGCTGGGCTAATAGGGCTTAGAAATAATTTACTAATAAAAAATAAAGTAATAGCCAGTACAGATAAATACAAAACAACTTTATCTATTTTAGGAGTGCGCACTTGCTCAGTGAGGCCCAATCCCTTGGCTGTAAAAAAGGGCAAAACGCGGCCTGCTACAATGCCAACAAGTAAAGTCATTACCAGTACTGCGGTATCAACCACAGCCAGAGCAAGCTGCATTTTTTGCTCTAGCACTAGTATTAAATACAACGTATTGAGCGCACATAGCACCGCTAAAATGGCTAAAAATGGATAGTTACTTTTGCTATTTGCTTTTAATAACATATTCGCCAACGCGGTTATGGCACCAAGCCACCACACAACTTGCAATATAAGTGCTGCATATAAATTAAAATAAGCAATATCTGGCAATACCACAAAAAATGCTAAACGAGCTAACAGCCATATAAACGTAAGCCACATGAGCGCTTTGCCACTTATACTCGGTACGCCTGTCCACGTTTGTGCCGCAGTAAGTAAAAAGCCAACAACTACAACGCCTGCAAAACCAAACAGCATCTCGTGTGCATGCCATAATGTTGCAGGCATTGATAAATACCAACTTGCATTACCTGTTAAAATAAGTAGCCAATATCCCACCGACAAAAACGCCAATAAGCCACCAGCTAGAAAGAAAGGTCTAAAAGCCAGCATCCATAACGGCCATTGAGATACTTGATGAATAACTACTCGTGCTGGCATTGGTTCAGTTAAATTTATAGGGCGCATTAGCGAACTTCCTGCCCTAAGCCGTGCTGTGCAACACATCGCAGTACGTAACTTACTTTTAAAGTAGCAGCGATAACAATAGTGCTAATATGAGCTGAGACTTGCACAAAAATAGAAAAGTGTTCGGCGTACGGGTAGCTAATTAAAACACTTACAGCAATAAGCACTAAACTCACAACCAAAGCGGTATTGGCAGCAAACAATAGCGTTTTGTATAGCGATATAAACTGTGTTTGGGGATTTAAATTATTCAGCATCATTGTATTCATAGCAACCTCGATAATTAACTACATCGATTAGCTATTACACGTATCGTGCCAACAATTTAAACCTTAAAATTCAGCGAGTTAAATAAAAACTCTTTACAAAATAAGTCTTTATGACCTACCATAAGTCGAATCATAAAAACACACATGAGTCATTTTGACATGAATCAGCAATTAAACCTTACACAAGTTGCTTTAGAGCTAGCGCAAAGCACCCTGCACGAGCATAGCTTTGAGCAGCTATTGGCAACGGTTGAGCGAGTTATTCCAAGTGATGCAAGTGCGTTATTAGTACTGCAGGGCGAACAATTAAAACCATTGGCAATTAAAGGGTTGATGCCCGATAGCCTTGGCAGACGATTTAAAATAATAGAGCACCCTCGCCTAGAAGCTATCTGCAAAAGCACGCTCGCACTGCAGTTTGCTCACGACTGCCCATTACCCGACCCGTACGATGGCCTGTTATTAGCTAAAACGGGTGATATTCCTGTGCACGCGTGTTTAGGTTTACCTCTTTATGATAAGAATGCGCTATTGGGTGTACTCACATTTGATAGCCTCAATGCCAACGCATTTAATAACATCAGTCCTGATACTCTCAATACCTTACAAACTCTATGTAGTGCGCACTTTAAAACAGCCTTAGAACTTGCCCACTACAAACAGCATGCACAGCATTCAAATGCGCTAGTGCAAGAGTTAAATCGAGAAGCATTAACAAGGGACGGCGGCGAAATTATTGGTCAAAGCCCGCTCATGCAAACGCTTAAAAATGAAATTAAACTCGTCGCCGCGTCTAACTTTAGCGTACTAATTTTGGGGGAAACCGGTGTAGGGAAAGAGTTAGTAGCACGTAATATTCACTTAAACTCAGCTAGAGAAGATCAACCACTTATTCACCTAAACTGTGCATCGCTTCCTGAAAATCTTGCCGAAAGTGAATTTTTTGGTCATGCGAAGGGAGCGTTTACTGGCGCACAAAATGCACGCCAAGGTAAATTTCAGTTAGCTGATGGCGGCACGTTATTTTTAGATGAAATAGGCGAACTGCCTCTTGCCATGCAAAGTAAGCTATTGCGTGTACTACAAAGTGGCGAAATACAAACGGTAGGCGAAGACACGCCAAAATACGTAGATGTACGCGTCGTTGCTGCCACTAACAGAAATTTAAAGGAAGAAGTCGCACAAGGGCGCTTTCGAGCCGATTTATACCATCGCCTAAGTGTTTATCCCGTTACCGTGCCACCGCTTAGTAAACGCGAGCAAGACATCACACTCCTAGCTGGTTATTTTATTGAACAAACAGCTCGTAAGTTAGGAATAAAACAATTAAAACTAAGTACCGACGCGCAGATGCTGCTAAATCAATATAATTGGCCCGGTAATGTACGCGAGCTTGAACATGTAATTAGCCGTAGCGCACTTAAAGCAAAACAAAGTCAGTGGCAAAGCCCAATAATAACCATTACCAGCGAACACTGTGACTTAACATCGAATGTACGACCAAGCCCTGTTTCAACAATTCTAAATAATGCCCCAATTAACCAGCCTTTGAAGCAAGCTATTGAGTCTTTGCAATTTCAAATAATTACAGAGCAATTAAAGCAGCATAACTACAATTGGGCCGCAGCAGCAAGAGTACTTGAATTAGATAGAGCTAACTTAGTGCGCTTGGCTAAACGCCTAGGGATAGAAGTGAAAAAAACATTATAATCATTTAAAACATAGCTAAAATGCTGCTAATACCAATCTGCTTATATATGGGGTCTATTTAACGTTAAGAAAATTACGCTAGAACTAGGCAAAAATTTTTGTATCTAGTTGTTCTAAATGAAAAATTTTTAACGACGTTATAGTGAAATTTAATTCGTTAAATTGATCAAAGATTTATGCAGGTTGGTATAAAACTATTGATTAGCAGCTAACTTACTAAAATGTGTTTTTAGCAACCCTGCAAAAGCTTGTACTTTAGCAGTGCGATGCACTAAGTGATGCGTGACTAACCATACATCGGTAGGCCAGCTTAACTCACTGTGTAATATAGGCACTAAATCAGGATATTGCCCCGCTACATTGTGCTGTAACCCACCAATACCTAAGCCTTTAATTATTGCACGAGTTGCCTCTGCAGTTTCAGACACGCGTAGCTTTATTTGCGATGCAGGAATATGTTCATCAGCCCATGCAAAATAAGGTACTCGAGCATTAAAACCCGCCACACCTGATACAAAATTATGTTGCTGTAAATCACTTAACGATTTAGGCATTCCGTACTTATTAATATAACGTTTATTAGCATACAAACCTGACGACAACAGTGCTAAGTGCTGCGCAATATAATCACCCTCATCAGGTTTGGGTCCTGCTCGTACTGCAATATGCGCTTGCCCATGATCGAGCCTTAGCCTTTTTTGTTCTAAAATAACTTCTAACTGCACCTGCGGGTGTAACGCTTGAAACTGCTCGCATACATCACCAAGTAAATCCATAAAACCACTCACTGTAGTAAGCAGTAAACTACCTCTGAGAGTACTGTCGGCGGCAGCAATATCGTTATGCAACTGCTCTAATGAGCCATGAATGGTTTGCGCTGTCGCAAATAACTTAGTGCCAATTTCAGTTACTTTATAACCACGGGCATGGCGATGAAACAGCCTTGCGTTTAAGTTTTTTTCTAGATTATTAATTCGCCTAAGCACTGTGCTATGGTGTACATTGAGCGCTTCAGCTGCCGCTGTTAACGTGCCTAAGCGAGCCACTTCAAATGCGACTTTAACATCTTGCCAGTCATCAAATTTTATCGCCATATTGCTTGCCTTTTACTTATGTGCATATACGCACACAAGTGTTGCGTTTATTCGGGTTTTCTACAAGTAAAAATTTGCTAAAGTAGTTCACAGACAAATCCAATCACTCTATTAAAGGCGACTACCATGACTGTACCAAAAATTATTGCCCTTGCAGGCAGCTTACGTAAAAACAGCTTTAACCAAAAATTAATTAATGAAGCGGCACGTTTTGCATTAGAAAGCGGTGCAGAAGTTGAAGTTATTAAACTTGCCGATTTAGATTTACCCATGTTTGATGAAGACATTGAAGCACAAGGTACACCCGTTGGCGCACAGTTATTAAAAGACAAGTTACGCGCAGCCGATGGTATTTTACTCGCTAGCCCAGAATACAATGGCTCAATTACTGCGGTGCTTAAAAATGCGATTGATTGGGCGTCGCGAACAGAGCAAGGTGCGGTTCCTGCTTTTCGCAATAAAGTAACGGCTTTATATGCAGCGTCGCCAGGTGGTTTGGGTGGATTACGTGGCTTAAATCATGTACGTGATATTTTATCAGGCATTGGCAGCTTAGTATTAGCTGACCAGCTTGCAGTACCCGCTGTACACACTGTGCTTGATGAAAGCGGAAAAATCAGTGAGCCCGTTACAGCTGAAAGAGTATCTGCTCTTGCTTATCAGCTAGTAAGTGTTGCAAGTAAATTAAAATAACTTACCAATCACTTCGTCGCCGCTATTTTAGCGGCGATAAAATCAACATGAGTAACATATAAAAGCCCTGCAACTTTACGTATAACATAATCTTCTTGTGGATCAATTTCACCATCTGCATACGCTAAACGCCACAATAACTCTATAATTTCTATACGCTGTGCCGCGCTGCAATGTTCGTTAATTTGTTTCGAAAATTGAAAGTAATCAATAGACTCATCTAAACTACTCGCCGCATTAGTAGTAAGCTCATCAACCTGTATATCGGTTAAATTAAAATACTTTTTTAAGGTGATAGTCAAAGTTTGCTGTTCGTTATGATCAAGCTTGGTATCTGCTCGCATAACTTCAATTAATAATGCAGCAACAGCGGTTTTTAAGTCATGCTCTTGCATGCTGAGCTGCGGCTCATCGAATGAGGCAAATAGCTGTTTTATTTGTTTAAACATCACATTATCCATTTTTGGGTGTTAGACTTATACCAATTGCATTAAATTAGTGATCTATTATAGCGATAAGATAATAGGTATTAATATAAATACACTGAACTTATATGAGTAATTAATGGGTATTAAGTTCGTAAATTAAAGGAGTCATTATATGAATGGATTAAATACACCGTATTTAGCAATTGCTAGCGCACTAATAACTCTTTCGAGTGTAGGCACTGCATTTGCTGAAAAAGCCAAAACAGAAAAGCTCTACGACTTTGATAACAAAGTACATTATTATCAGACAAAAATTGGCGAAGAGAACTATAAAATAGAAATTCAATCCGACGACTATGAGCATTTTACCAATCAAAGTGTATTTTTATTACGCCATGCTGACCGATTATGCCGAGGCAATACATTTATGTTAAAAGTGCTTGAAGGCGTGCAAGAATACGAACGTTTTCCGACTAAACCACGCGCCTATCAACCCGATCTAAATGTTTTACTGCAATGTGAAGCACCCGAGAAAAAAGAAAAATAGTTTATTTTTCGTAGCCCCATGGCGCTACTGGTGGAGTAATTGGTTTAGTTAAATCAAAATCCACCTTAAACTCACGTCCTTGACGAATCAATCGATAAGTAAATACCTCAGGGTAAATATACATCTGCCACGTATTTCCAACCGACTGAGCGATTCCTTGCTTAACAAATAACTCTTTAGAGTACTGATCCGCCGGAAATGACTGCATTTGTGCAAAGCCTGCATCAAGTGTATGACCGCCATACATAGTAGATGCGTCGTCGGTACCATCTTTATGACGATGATCATGCTTTAAGCTCAAGCCACTGCCCGTTTTAGTAATAATCCACGTGCGCGATGCATCATCTCCCACATGAAATGGCACTTGCAGCTCGCTATCAGTGCATTTACGTACATGCATAACTAGTTTTTTATTCTCAAACGAACTTGGCCCTTTTGCATTATCTACTGTTACTTTACCCTCAAACGCCTTACCGCAGTGCGCTGCAATGCTATTAAAAAATGCATCGTGAGTAAGAATAGACACCAAAGGTGCAGGGCGTGCGATAGCTGCTGATGAGGCAAGTAATAGAGTTGCTGCCGTTAATAATTTCATAAAGTACTCTTATAATAGTTTTTTAATACCATAGCGATTTAAATTAGCTATGGGAAATAACTGCGGCAAGTGGTTTTTCAGCCCTGTTTTTCATCAAAGTTAATAGTGAATGATGAAAATCTTGAAATATCACTTCTCCCCATATTCGTGAATAAACACCAAAATTAGTGTTATCTTGCACTGTAGTTGTTAACGTTAAAACTGTATTGCCGCTCTTGTCTTCACTTAACCGATAACCGCCATAAAGTGGTGAAAAATATTCTCCCCCCAGTTTAACGTGTTTATCTAATGCGTTATCAGGAATTAAATCAGGGTTTATTTCAAACTTATAAAGCATTTGCTTGTTTGGCTGCCAATCAGTAATTATCTCTTTAAACACAACACCTTTTTGCCATGTGCTTGTACGAATTGCACCAACACCGCTTGCATTCATATTTGCTTCTAATGGTCTAGGAACGCCTATAAATCGAGTTAACGAGAAGGGAATTTCTTGTGGCTCTATATGACTCACATTCGTAAGTTGCTGCCATACAATATTAATTGGTGCATTAATAGTAATTGAATTTGTTACTTCGTACGTTTTTGATAAATTTAAAAAATTAAGCTCAATCGGCGATAAAGCCAACGGCAGTAGCGTTATCGACAACAATGTGGCATTTGATTTTTGTGAAATTTTTCTGCGGGTAAAACCGGCAAGCACGCCACCTAAGCTCGCAAAAAACATAAATGCAGGTAAGGCCATTGCAACACAAATACTGCCCTCGAGTAGAGTGACAATACTAACTAACAAAAATATAAAAATGGGTTGCCAAGCTTTTACTATCATTTGGCGATAAGTTAAGTTGGGGTTCTCGTTATATTCAAAATGAACGCGAATATAACCAATAGCAACTGGTACTAAAAACATAAACGAAATTGTTACTAGACTACCAAATTTTAACGCGGTACTAAATTCAATAACAATTCGCATTGATATACCATAAAGCACACCTAAAAAAATACCGACTGCCTTTGGTGAAGTTAACTGCATGTTTAGTTACTTACTTTTGCTCAATATTTTGAAAATAGCAGCTCTATAATTGCAGCACAATTAAAATTGTATCTTTTAGCACTTAAATAAAAAGCGCGACCAATATGATCGCGCTCAGAGGGAGAGTTTGGCTTTCAATAAGTTACTGCCAAGAACGCTCAGCTGCTAGTTGCTTTTCAAAGGCATCAATTTGTGGATTTAGCGTTTCGGTTACACCAATAAAATCTAAGCCACTTAACAAACGCTCTTTTACTTCTTTACTAATCTCAAAGTTAATTGACGCAAATTTACTACTTGTTAGTTTTTGATTTTTAAGGTCGATTTCAATGTTAATATCGTCGTGTTGCTCGCTAACTACAAACAATTGCTCAAGCGTGTCGGCAGGTAACGCTATGGCTAACATTTGGTTGTTACCACAGTTATTAAAGAAAATATCTGCAAAGCTTTCAGCTAAAATAACTTCAAAACCATATTGCTTCAGCGCCCATGGCGCGTGCTCACGAGATGAGCCGCAACCAAAATTGTCGCGCGTTAATAATATTTGTGCGCCTTGGTAGCATGGGCGGTTTAAAATAAAGTCAGGGTTTGGCTTGTCGTTATCTAGGTAACGCCAATCATAAAACAAGGCAGCATCAAAACCTTCGCGGCTAGTTGATGTTAGAAACTGCTTAGGAATAATTTGGTCAGTATCTACATTGTTTTTATCAAGTGGAGCCATTAAGCCACTAAAAAATACGCTCATTACGCTTCTCCTCTAATATCAACAAAGTGACCATGTATTGCAGCGGCTGCCGCCATTGCAGGACTAACTAAATGGGTACGCCCGCCACGACCTTGGCGACCTTCAAAGTTACGGTTAGAAGTAGATGCACAGCGTTTTCCTGCACCTAAACGGTCATCGTTCATCGCTAAACACATAGAACAACCTGGTTCGCGCCACTCAAAACCCGCTGCTTTAAAAATATCAGCTAGGCCTTCATCTTCAGCTTGCTTTTTAACAAGGCCAGAGCCCGGTACAATTAACGCTTCAATGCCGGCTACCACATGCTTGCCTTCAACAATTTTTGCCGCTGCGCGTAAATCTTCAATACGGCTATTGGTACATGAGCCAATAAATACCGTGTCTACTTTCGCGCTTGATAATTTATCGCCCGCTTTTAAGTCCATGTATTTAAGTGCGCTGCGAATAGCGTCCGCTTTAATTAAATCAGGTTCTTTATCTGGATCAGGTATGCACTCATCAACACCAATTACTTGCTCTGGGCTTGTGCCCCAGGTAATTTGCGGTTGAATGTCGTCGGCATTTAGCTCAACAACTAAATCAAAGTGTGCGCCTTCATCTGTTTTTAATGTTTGCCAATATTCAACGGCAGCATCAAAATCTGCGCCTTTTGGTGCAAACGGGCGACCTTTTAAGTAATCATAAGTAATTTGGTCAGATGCAATCAAACCCGCTTTTGCACCCATTTCTATGCTCATATTACATAACGTCATACGGGCTTCCATTGAAAGCGCTTCAATGCCTGCACCACAAAACTCTGCTACATAACCTGTGCCACCAGCGGTACCTAACTTGCCAATTACCGCCATAATTAAATCTTTAGCAGTAACCGTTGGACGTAATACACCGTTAATTTGAATTTTTAACGATTTCGCCTTTTTTTGCTGTAGCGTTTGCGTTGCTAATACGTGCTCAACCTCAGACGTACCAATACCATGCGCTAATGCGCCAAACGCACCATGCGTAGAGGTATGGCTATCGCCACATACAATGGTTGTGCCTGGCAAAGTAATACCTTGCTCTGGGCCCATTACGTGCACTATCCCTTGGTTAATTGAGTTTAAATCGTAAAGTACAATACCAAACTCTTTACAGTTTTTATCAAGCGCCATTAATTGGTTTTTAGATACTTCGCTTGCGGCATCAAGTGAGCGGCTTTTAGTCGATACGTTATGATCCATCGTTGCAAAGGTTTTTTCTGGGCAACGTACAGTACGGTTTTTTTCACGTAGACCTGCAAAAGCCTGCGGAGAAGTAACTTCATGCACTAAATGGCGGTCAATATAAAGTAAGTCGGTTTGCTCATTTATGCTGGCAACGGTATGTGCTTGCCAAATTTTGTCGTATAACGTTTGGGCCACTTGCTAATTCCCTAATCTGTTTGAGTTGCAGCATAACGGTGCTGCAACTTTAATATGTTATTAAATGCGTGAAACGATAGCGGCTGCCACATCGCTTGTGCTGTAACCGGCATTTGGATATATATCTGGCGTGCCTACACCTGCTTCTACAGCTTCTGCTACTGCTTTTTCAATGGTGCGCGCAGCTTCGTCTTGCCCTAGCGAGTAACGTAACATTAATGCGGCACTTAAAATTTGTGCTATTGGGTTTGCAACGCCTTTACCTGCAATATCTGGTGCTGAACCGCCTGCTGGCTCATACAACCCAAAACCCGATTGATTCAAGCTTGCCGAAGGTAATAAGCCCATTGAGCCTGTGATCATGGCGCACTCATCTGACAAAATATCGCCAAATAAGTTATCGCAAAGTAATACATCAAATTGGCTAGGCTGCTTAACTAACTGCATAGCGGCGTTATCTACGTAAATGTAATCTAGGCTTACTTCTGGGTAGTCTTTGCTTACTTCGGTGACTACTTCGCGCCATAATACGCTTGATGCTAATACATTGGCTTTATCAACAGAGGTAACATGGTTACTACGTAGTTTTGCAGCTTCAAAAGCAAAGCGTGCAATACGTTCGATTTCTTTTCGTGAGTATGTTTGCGTATCAAATGCAAACTCTTCTTCGCCTTCGCCGCTACGGCCTTTTTCGCCAAAATAAATGCCGCCGGTTAGCTCGCGCACACATAAAATATCAAACCCTTTTTCGCTAATATCAGCGCGAAGTGGTGACGCTGCACTTAATGCAGGTAATAACTGTGCAGGGCGCAGGTTACAAAACAAACCAAAGTGCTTACGAAGCGGCAATAACGATGCGCGCTCAGGCTGCTCATTTGGTGGTAAGTTTTCCCATTTAGGACCGCCTACCGAACCAAATAAAATAGCGTCAGCGTTTTCACATGCAGTAAGTGTACTTTCTGGTAATGCTTTACCAAATTCGTCAATGGCTGCGCCACCAATTGCATAATGTTCACGGTTAAGGGTAAAACCAAACTTATTGCTCACAGCATCCAATACTTGCTCTGCTGCTGCCATTACTTCTGGACCAATACCGTCGCCAGCTAATACTGCAACGCTGTAGTTTGTTTTACTCATCCTGCTTTCCTTTGTTGTTTTAAATCAGACACTTTTTGTGCACGATAAATTAAGTTATAAACACGGATCATGGCGCGTACCGACGCTTCAACCACATCCGCTGCAATGCCCGCACCGTGGTAAGGTCGGCCATCGTATTTAGCTATAATATTTACTTGCCCTAATGAGCTTGCACCTTGGCCTGTCGCTTCTAAGTTATATTCAATCATTTCAACGCTCATACCGGTTAAGCGCTCAATAGCTGCAAACGAAGCTTCAACTGGGCCATTACCTGTCGCGGCTTCTTGTTTAGCTTCGCCATCAATTCGCATTCCAATAGTAGAGCTTGCTACCGATTGTGAGTTAGAGGCTGAGTTAACAAATTCTAATTGGTATTTTTCGTCTTTGTCGTTAATTTGATTAAAGTAAATCATCGCCTCAAGGTCGTAATCGTATACTGTGCCTTTTTGGTCAGCCAATTCGATAAAGCTTTTATATAAGCCATCCATATCGTAATCAGATTTTTGATAGCCTAGCTCTTCTAAGCGATGCTCAATAACATGACGGCCCGAACGCGAAGTCATATTTAATTGGTTGCTTGGCACACCAACACTTTCTGGCGACATAATCTCATAAGTATTTTGCGCTTTTAATACACCGTCTTGGTGAATGCCTGAGCTATGCGCAAAGGCGTTTTCGCCCACAATCGCTTTATTTGGCTGTACTGGCATATTACAAATTTTAGCCACTTGACGAGAGGCGCGGTAAATTTCTTCACTTTTAATATCGGTGTATACTTTTAAGTGGTCATGGCGCATTTTCATGATCATCGCCACTTCTTCAAGCGAGCAGTTACCAGCACGCTCACCAATGCCATTAATAGTACACTCAATTTGGCGAGCACCGGCTTGCACTGCGGCTACTGAATTTGCTACTGCTAGGCCTAAATCGTTATGGCAATGCACACTTAAACGCGCTTTATCAATATTTGGCACGTTGTTCATTAAATGGCGGATCATCGCGGCATATTCGTCTGGCGTTACAAAACCAACGGTGTCTGGCAAGTTAATAGTTGAAGCTCCGGCATTAATTGCCTGCTCAACAATTTTACATAAATCCCAATGCGGCGTACGACCAGCATCTTCACACGAAAATTCAACATCATCAGTATAGTTACGTGCCAATTTAATTGATTTAACGGCCATTGCCGTTGCATCATCTAGGCTCATACGTAATTTATGTTCAAGGTGCAAAGGGCTTGTAGCAATAAAAGTATGGATACGGCTTTGCTGTGCTGCGCGAAGTGCTTCACCACAGGCTTCAATGTCTTTAGCAACTGAGCGTGCTAAACCACAAATAATCGGGCCTTTTACTTCGGTTGCAATACGTTGCACCGAGCGAAAATCAGCAGGGCTCGAAACCGGAAAGCCCACCTCCATCACATCCACATTCAAGCGGCTAATTGTATGTGCTAATTGAATTTTATCATCTTCAGTAAGGCTTGCTTTAAGCGCCTGTTCACCATCACGTAAGGTGGTATCAAAAATCCATACTTTATCTTGCTCTTGCATAACTGCCCCTTATTCCTATGTTACTCAATTTTTAATTGATCCCTGCAGCGAGATAAAAAAAACCCCGCAATTGCGGGGTTTTTAATGTTCAACTCGATGCAAACACACTAATCCCCGCTTACTTGCCATAGCAGTAAGAGGTTAAGTTTTAGTGTAATTAAACGAATATTTTGCATCTTATTTTCTTGTGTGTGTTCAGTGAGGTTTATTTTTAACATTGCAGAGCATTGGGTGCAAGCATAAAAAAACCACAAAATAACTTTTAAGAGGATATTGAAAGGATTAATTATGCAAGTAATTACACTTACTTAGATTGAGCCATCAAAGCAACAATGACTTTCGCTTAATTTACTAAGCACTGAAGGGCTCAGTGCTTAGATTAGTTTTTTGTTATTTTTTTGAACTATATTTCTTTAGTGCCTTCTCTAGCGTAATGCGATGCACCGCGCGTAATGTAACGTAGTTGCCAAATAACCCGCTCAATAAGCTCATCTCGTTGTTGCCCTTCGATATCAAGCGCCTCTGCACCGGCATTAAATACCAGCGTTACCATAGCTTCAGACTGAATATATGCATGCATAGCATTACATTTAGTTTCACTTTCTAAGTAATGAGCAAGCTCTAAAATGAAGTGTTTTACCTCGCGGGCTACAGCGGCTCTAAATGCTTTAGAGGTACCTGAACGCTCTCGCAGGAGTAATCTAAATTGGTTACTTGAGTTATCAATAAACTCCATAAAAGTAACCACTGAGGTGTTTATCACACTACCACCATCATTTGCGATACGCCTACGTGCTTGACGCATAAGTTGGCGCAACGTTAAACCAGCTTCGTCAACCATAGTTAAACCCAGTTCATTCATGTCTTTAAAATGACGATAAAATGAGGTTGGGGCAATACCAGCTTCTCGCGCCACTTCACGTAAACTTAAATTCGAAAAACTATGATCAGCACTTAGCTGATTAAATGCCGCTTGAATTAACGCTTGTCGTGTTTTTTGTTTCTGCTGCGCTCTAACACCCGACATCTACAGCTCCCTGAATTATTTTATATGAATATTTAGTGATATTAGCTCAATTGTACAGTCTAATACTTGACGACAAGAGTTTGAAATACTATTTTAGCTTACAGTTGTACGCTGAGATTGAGAATTATGAATAAACCACCGATTATTTGGACAAACGTCCTGTTTTTTAGCCTGACCTTTTTGGCGGCTGCCGCACTTGTACCTTGGTACGCTATTAGCTACGGGTTTACCAGCGCGCATTGGATTGCCTTTGTAGGCTGCATGTTTTATGCAGGCCTATCTATAACTGCTGGCTACCATCGATTATGGGCACACAAAGCCTATAATGCACATCCAGCCATTGAATTTATTTTTGCACTTGGCGGTGCTTTTGCACTACAAAACAGTGCACTGCACTGGAGTAGCGATCACCGTATACACCACGGTCAAGTTGATGACCCAATAAAAGACCCTTACGCAGCGACCAATGGTTTTTGGTATAGTCACATTGGTTGGATGTTACGTGACTACCAAGGCGATAGCTACGGTGATTACAGTAATTGTCGTGATTTACAACGTAATAAAATCGTTATGTGGCAGCATAAGCATTACTTAAAACTTGTGATTGCCATGAATGTAGGTCTGCCACTTACTCTTGGCTTATTAGTGGGTGATGTATGGGGTATGTTAATTCTTGCCGGTTTACTTCGTTTAGTATTGAGCCAGCACTTTACCTTTTTTATTAATTCGGTTGCACATATTTGGGGCTCTCGCCCATATACCGAAAAAAACACAGCACGTGATAATGGCTTTTTAGCGCTATTTACTTACGGTGAGGGTTATCATAATTTCCACCATATTTTTGCAAGCGATTACCGTAATGGTATTAAATGGTTTCATTACGACCCAACAAAATGGATGATCCGCGCTTTAGCCGCTGTTGGTTTAGCCAATAAATTAAAACGCACACCAGTTGAACGCATCGAAAAAGCCAAAGCCGAAACACTAATGAGTAGAACGCAAACGCGTCTTGCAAAATTGCCTTTAGCGCAAGATAAGCTTACATTGTTACAACAAGAGTACGACTTACTGCTGAAAAAACTGCAAAATTATTGTTCACTACAAAAACAAGTGTTAGAAGTTAAAAAAAATAACATGGCAAAGCAGTGTGAACGCTCAGCATTAATGGCACAATATCATGAGCTAGAAGCCGCCTGGGAAAATCAAAAACAGGCATGGCTAGCACTTAATGCGAGGTTATTAAAAGCCTCTTTTAATTAATTTAGGAGTGGCAGTGGCCAAACAATCAGAACAAAAAAAAGTACCCGTGACATACCAATATGACGCAATCATCATTGGCACGGGTCCTGGCGGTGAAGGTACCGCCATGAACCTTTCAAAAAACGACAAAAAAGTAGCGGTTATTGAACGCCAAGAGTCAGTTGGTGGTGGTTGTGTGCATTGGGGAACCATTCCTTCAAAAGCGCTTCGCCACTCTGTTAGTCGTTATATTGAATACAAAGCTAACCCATTGTTTAATGTTGGCGAACGCCCTAGTCGTCTAACATTCCCTGATATTTTACGTCACGCAAGTTCGGTTATTTCTAAGCAATCCAATTTACGTAGTAGCTTTTACGATCGCAACCGCATTCATATGTTTCAAGGCGATGCGAGCTTTGTTGATAAGCACACCATTGAAATAAAAAGAAATGACGGCTCAACCGAGCGACTGACCGCTAAAACGATTGTTATAGCAACGGGTTCTCGCCCTTATCGCCCACCTGAAGTCGATTTTACGCATTCTCGTATTTATGAAAGCGATACAATACTTGGCCTTGAGCACGACCCCCATCGCGTACTTATCTACGGCGCAGGTGTTATTGGCTGTGAGTATGCTTCTATATTTAAAGGTTTAGGCGCAAAAGTTGATTTAGTTAATACCCGCGATCGACTACTTGCTTTTATGGATGCTGAAATCTCTGATGCGCTTAGCTACCACTTTTGGAATAGCGGTATTGTTATTCGTCATAACGAAGAGTTTGACCGAATTGAGACGCGTGACGACTGCGTTATTATGCATTTAAAATCAGGCAAACGCGTAAAAGCTGACTGTATTTTATTTGCAAATGGCCGCACAGGTAATACCGATACATTAAATCTTGAAGCCATTGGCTTAAAAGCCGACAGTCGTGGCCAATTAAAAGTTAACGAAACATATCAAACGGATATTGAAAACGTATACGCTGTAGGTGATGTAATTGGTTACCCAAGCCTTGCAAGTGCTGCGTTTGATCAAGGCCGTATAGCTGCTGATGCAATTGCCTGTGGTAACTGCGAAGACAGGCTGATTGTTGATATTCCGGCCGGTATTTATACCATTCCAGAAATGAGTTCTGTAGGTAAAACAGAGCAAGAACTTACAGCCGCTAAAGTACCGTATGAAGTTGGCCGTGCTCAGTTTAAGCATTTGGCTCGTGCGCAAATTGCGGGTACTGAAGTAGGTAGCTTAAAAATATTATTCCATACTGAAACCAAAGAAGTACTTGGCGTTCACTGCTTTGGCGAACGCGCGTCTGAAATTGTGCACATTGGCCAAGCTATTATGGAACAAAAAAATGGTGGCAATAATATCGACTACTTTGTAAATACCACATTTAATTACCCAACCATGGCTGAAGCCTACCGTGTTGCCGCATTAAATGGTTTAAATCGCTTATTTAAATAAGCGATTTAAAAGCCTTTATAAATAGATAACAAAAAGCCCGCTAATTAGCGGGCTTTTTACTTTTAAACTTTATTAAGCGATCATTACTTATGGTATTTAGCACTTAGCTCATGTACTGCATTGATGAATACACCGGCATTTTCAGGGTCTACATCTGGTGTAATACCGTGGCCTAAGTTAAACACATGACCGTTGCCTGTACCAAAGTCTTCTAAAATAGTGCCTACTTCTTGGCGAATACGCTCTGGTGTACCGTGTAACATAGACGGATCCATATTACCTTGTAGCGCTACTTTATCACCAACGCGGCGCTTAGCGTCGCTAATATTAATAGTCCAATCAAGACCAATTGCATCACAACCTGTTGCTGCAATTGCTTCAATCCATTGACCACCATTTTTAGTGAACAAAGTAACCGGTACTTTACGACCATCGTATTCACGAATTAAGCCATCAACGATTTTATGCATGTATTGCAGTGAAAATTCGTTGTAATCATGTGGGCTTAATACCCCGCCCCACGAGTCAAATACCATGAGTGATTGCGCGCCAGCTTTGATCTGCGCATTTAAGTAATCAATGACTGAATCAGCTAACTTATCGAGTAATAAATGAAGTGTTTGCGGCTCTGCAAACGCCATTTTCTTAATTTTACCAAACACTTTACTACTCCCACCTTCAACCATGTAAGTTGCTAGCGTCCAAGGAGAGCCAGAAAAACCAATGAGTGGTACTTCACCTTTAAGTTCACGACGAATAGTGCTTACTGCGTTCATTACGTAGCCAAGCTCGTCTGTAGGATCTAACTTTGGAATTTTTTTAACATCAGCAAGTGATGAAATAGGGCGTTCAAACTTAGGGCCTTCACCCGTTTCAAAGTACAGACCTAAACCCATAGCGTCTGGAATCGTTAAAATGTCACTAAATAAAATAGCAGCATCTAACGGATAACGACGCAGTGGCTGTAATGTTACTTCACACGCAAGCTCAGCATTTCGACACAGGCTCATAAAATCGCCCGCTTGTGCACGTGTAGCACGGTATTCAGGTAAATAGCGTCCTGCTTGGCGCATCATCCATACCGGAGTTACATCTACTGGCTGTTTAGCTAGTGCACGTAAATAACGGTCGTTCTTTAATTCGCTCATGGCGTAAATAATCCTAAGGCTTGTATAAATTATGCGAGATTGTACCACCATATTCACCGCCCCTCTATTGCTTAGAGACGAAAACAACCTTACCTTAAGGTAGATCAATATTATTTAAGCTTTCATTTTCTTTTGGCTATAAAACATACAGCTGAAAATAACATTTAAAACTTTTAATTAATATGTTTGCAACATAGTAAAAACCTTGTTATTGTTTGTCCCGCGTTAACAAAAACAACAATAAAAATCTTAGAATAATAAAAATAAAAGTCATTAAAATAATAACAATAAAAATTATCTCATAAAAATAAGAAAGCTTGTTACAACAAGTCATTGAAAGAAATTAGACCACCCTAACCGGTGGTTTTTTCTTGCCCGCAATAAATTTTTAGTCTTATATCTTAAATAAACAACACCGCTTTTAGAACATCTATTTTACTTGTTGATATACACGCAAATTAAATATATCTTGATGTATATAAACTTATTATATTCCAATTGAAAGACCAACCCAGCTAGGAGAATAGTTATGCTGACGCGTGTAGAAAAAGCTCAACAAAAATGGGGTGGCAGCCACACTGTAATCGACAAGTGGTTAAACGAACGCCAAGAGCTCATTGTGCTTTTTTGTAAAATGGCTGGTTTTTCACCGTACGATAAAAAAGATCATGCTTTGCCTGAACCTGCGCAGATTGAATCATTTTGCCAAATTTTGATGGATTATTTATCTGCAGGTCATTTTGAGATTTATGATGATATTGCTAAAGCATGTGAGAAAAAAGGCGTACAAAGCCAAGCCTTGGCTAACGATATTTATCCACGCATTTCAAACACTACTGATGTGGCACTTGATTTTAACGATAAATATGCCGAAGTGAACAAAGACGATTTACTGAAAGATTTTGATAATGACTTATCTGTAATTGGTGAAACACTAGAAGCACGCTTTGCACTAGAAGATGAACTGATTGATAATTTATTTTCCAATCACACAGATTAATTACTTATATTTAGTACATTAAAAAAGGGACCTAAGGTCCCTTTTTACATTTAAACTATAAGCGTTAGTTTATTATTGTGCTGCGCTAGCATCCGCATCGTTTTGAATCTCTAGCAATTCAACTTCAAATACAAGCGTTGAGTTAGCAGGGATTTTACCTAAATCACGATCGCCGTAAGCAAGTTCAGAAGGAATAGTGAACTTGTACTTAGAGCCAACAGACATAAGTTGTAAGCCTTCAGTCCAACCTGCAATTACGCGGTTAAGAGGGAAAGTCGTCGGTTCGTTACGTGAATATGAGCTATCAAACTCAGTGCCATCTAACAAAGTACCTTTGTAATGTACTTTAACTACATCAGTCGCTACTGGCTTTTCGCCATCGCCTTGTGTAATTACTTCGTACTGTAAGCCAGATTCAGTAACTGAAACACCTTCTTTTTTAGCATTATCAGCTAGGTATTTCACACCGGCTTCTTTACTTTTTTCAGACTCAACTTTTGCTTTTTCTTCTTGCTTAGTACGCACTGATTCATCTAATGCAGTTAACACTTCACGAATTTTTTCTTCGTCAATTTTTGCATTACCAGCTAGTGCATCTTCAAAACCACGAATTAACAGTGCTTGGTCTAGCTTAATACCAATTTCAGTTTTGTCTGCTAGGTCTTTATTTAAAAAGTTACCTACAGATGCACCAATACCGTATGCTTGTTGCTGCTCTACAGTGTCTAGTTTAACTTCTGCTTGCTCTTTTTTTGCTTCTTGATTACAAGCTGTAAGCGCTAAAACTGACGCTGCAATCAATGACAATCTAATCGTCTTTTTCATTTTAAATCTCCGACACACTTTGCAGTTGTCATTTATTGTATTATTACTAGTTAAAGATTAACGGCCTACATGGTAGGCTGTTTGTGTAATGACTAAATTTTTGTTAGCTAAACTAAACGCATATTCAGTGCTTAGACAAACAACCTAGGCATTCAACGCATCCTAGTCTAACCTCTCAGTCAACAAGAGTTAAGAGGAAATACCTGTAACATGTCGATATTTCGTACTTTTTTAATCATATTTAGCTGTTTTTTAGCCATTGCCTGTAGTGATAAAAAACAACACGCTATTGCAAGCTACGAACATGCAGCAAAAGGTGCATTTTCGTCAACATTATCAAACGACGGTAAATACAGCTTAATCTCCTCAATCAATCATGGGGTCGCCCTGTGGGATAATCAACAAAACGCTCTCAAATACCAATGGTTTCAGCAGCAAGCTGAAGATAGCTTAGTGTATGCTGTTGCAATTGCCTTTGATAACAGCGTTGCTGTTACCGCAGAAAAAACCACGTTTGCCGTTTGGGATATAACCACAGGCAAAAATAAAGGCTATTACAAAATCCAAAAGGCCAGCATTCGCGATATTGCTATTAGCAATCAAGGCCGAAGCGTATTGTATGGTCGAAGCGACGGCGTAGTGGTATTTATAAATCTTGAAACCGGCAGACGCATCGAGTTTTTAGGCCACCAAGATAAAGTTAACACTGTCGATTTATCGCCGAATGGGCGCTTTGCTTTAAGTGGGTCTAACGATTATGTTGCTTACTTTTGGAATACGCTTACTGGCCAAGTAATTCACCGCTTTAATCACCCAACGCGTGTCACCCAAGTAACCCTAGATCCACAAGGTCGCTATGCGTTTACGGCCGATAGTATGGCACAAGCAAATGTATGGAAGCTGACTACAGGTGATCTTGTGAGTAAACTGAAGTATATTGCGCGTCAGAAAATTTTTACTGCGGTGCGTTTTAACGAACAAGGCACTTTGCTGGCAACCGGCTCTCCTAATAAGCGAGTTGATTTGTGGCAAATACCAAGCGGTGAAAAAATTCAAACTTGGCAGGTCACCCCGCGCGAAGGCAGTAAGCCGAAATCGGCAGTGGTGCTAGATGTGACATTTACAGATAACGGTAAGTCGTTGTTAACCGAAAGCTCCAGCGGTATCGCAGAGCGATTTATTATACGAGAGAATAATGAACACAATTGAACATCGCTTAATGGAACTTGAAGCCAAAGTGGCTTTTCAAGACGAAACGATTGAAGTCTTAAATGATGAAATAAAAGTGCACCAGCAACTTTTAGCAAAAATGAAACGCCAAACAGAGCTGCTAGCAGAAAAAATTAAAGAGTCGCAGTCATCGTCATCTATGATGTCGGAAGTACCTGAGCCACCGCCACCGCATTACTAAAGCTAGTAAAAATAGGCGATAAAAACCGGGTTAATCACCCGGTTTAAACACACCAATAACTTGTTCAAATTGGCGGGTAGATGCCTGAACAGCGTTATCTGGCTGCGCCATTTTATGGCCACACTCAACACACTCTACTTTTTCAACATCATGTTCTCTGTAAAGCATCATAGTATCCATAGCTTTACACTCAGGGCACGATGCACCAGCAATAAATCGCTTTTTTTGTCTCACAACATTTTTCCTGTGGTTAGAACTGCCGCTATTTTATCGTATAACTTCACTTGTTGATACGCTTGATAAGCGCATTAAGTTCTATGGTATGATAACGCCAACTTAACAAGGGCACAGTAAAGTAACGCATTCATGATCCAAATATCAGAAATAGAACTACTTCGTGGCGGAAAAGCCTTATTAAAAAACGCATCAGCTACGTTATTCCCGGAGCATAAAGTTGGGTTAGTAGGCGCTAACGGCTGCGGAAAATCAACCTTATTTGGCCTATTGAAATCAGAATTACAACTCGATGCTGGTAATTGCAGCATTCCAAAAGATTGGTCTATTGCCTCAGTAAAGCAAGAAACTCCAGCCCTTGAAATAAGCGCAATTGATTATGTACTGCAAGGCCATCCAGAATACTATGCAATGCGTATAGCACTGCGTGAGGCCGAGCAAAACAACGATGGCGATACACAAGCCAAAGTACATATTCAACTCGAGAACATTAAAGGCTATAGCATTGAATCAACAGCTGGTGAACTATTACATGGCTTAGGCTTTGCGAATAACCAAATAGAAAACTCTGTAAGCTCGTTTTCAGGTGGTTGGCGTATGCGCTTAAATCTTGCCCAAGCATTAATACGCGATGCCGATTTACTATTGCTCGATGAGCCAACAAACCACCTTGATTTAGATGCTGTATATTGGCTTGAACGCTTTTTACGTGCTTACACAGGTACGTTGGTACTTATATCACATGACCGTGAGTTTTTAGATGCCGTCGTTGATCAAATTTGGCATGTAGATAAGCAACTTATCAATGTGTACAAGGGTAATTACTCGCAGTTTGAGCGCCAAAAAGCAGAGCGTTTACTGCAACAACAAGCCATGTTTGATAAGCAACAAGAGCAAATTGCTCACTTAGAGCAATTTATAACTCGCTTTAAAGCAAAAGCCAGTAAAGCTAAACAAGCACAAAGCCGTGTGAAAGCGCTTGAGCGCATGGAAAAATTAGCACCGGCACATGCCGACTCACCTTTTAATTTTGAGTTTGCAGACCCAGCCGCATTACCAAACCCACTAATGACGATAGATAAAGCCAAAGCGGGTTATGGTGATGTTACCATTTTAAATAATATAGAACTAAACCTAGTGCCAGGTAGCCGAATTGCATTACTTGGTAGAAATGGCGCGGGTAAATCAACACTGATTAAACTGCTGTCTGGTGATTTAGCGCCGCAAGCTGGCGAAGTCATTCAGCATCACGGATTAAATATTGGTTACTTTGCGCAGCATCAGCTTGAATCTCTTGATTTAAAAGCCAGCGCAATAACACATATACAACGACTAAACCCAAAAGCGACCGAGCAATCACTACGTGACTTTTTAGGTGGTTTTGCCTTTATTGGCGATAAAGCCTTAGAACCTGTAGCGCCTTTTTCGGGTGGCGAAAAAGCACGCTTAGTACTTGCTATGCTGGTATATCAAAAACCAAATTTACTATTACTCGATGAGCCAACTAACCACCTTGATTTAGAAATGCGCCATGCACTTGTTATGGCTCTGCAAGGGTTTGAAGGCGCAATGGTTACCGTATCGCACGATCGCCATATGCTTAAAAACACCGCCGATGAATTTTACCTAGTAGATGACGGTAAGGTAACCCAATTTGGTTATGACTTAGATGCGTATTATCAATGGCTGCTTAATGCCAATAAAGAGGCAACCAAGACTGAGCAATCTGATGAAGTAAAAGCTAATTCTGGCATTAATCGTAAAGAACAAAAGCGCCTAGAAGCCGAGTTTAGAAAAGCAATTCAACCACTTAAAAAGCAAATTGAAAAGCTTGAAAAGCAGTTAGATAAATACTCAGCAGAGCTTAACGAAGTAGAAGCCGCACTAGGTGATAACGAACTCTACAACGACGATAACAAAGCCAAGCTAAAAGAATTATTGGCCAAGCAAGCAACGCTTACACCTAAGCTTAACGACGTTGAAGAAGAGCTACTGATGGCACTTGAAGAAATGGAAGAAAAAGAACAGGCCTTCGCCGATGAACTTGCTCAATAGCGACCATTTTTGGCAATTTGCGTGCACCTTGTACGCAAAGCCGGGGCAACAAACAACCTTGCTGGCACTACAAAACCAGCAAGGAAAAAACGTCAATTTATGCTTATTACTGCTTTATTTAGATTCATTAAAGTTAAGTATTAATGCCCAACAGTTAAACGAGTTAACACAAGTAGTGAGTGAGTTTGATACTCAGGTATTACAACCTCTGCGCACTGCACGTAGCTATTTAAAAATTAATCAGAATACGTTAAGTGATTACGCCACAATACGCGCCGAGTTACTAAGCGCTGAGCTGAAACTTGAAAAACAACAGCAGCATATGTTGATTGAAGCGGTGAATGGGTTTGAATTCGTAGCAGATCCAGAGCCGAATAATATTGAGCTGTATGTGAAAGCCACTTAGGCTGCTCGTTTTTATACGCCCTTTCACTGCTCATTCTCTTTTCTTTGTGCAAAAACTCTCTTTGCTCTCAGTAATAATAAACTTATTAGCCCTCAAAGCATGATCTAAATCAACTTTACTTCGCTCCCACATCCGCTTAATAAAATAACTTGATCTCGATCACGTTACACCATACAAACAGCGCTTATGATTAACCCATCAACAACGAGGGGAACAACTCATGAACGTATTCTTTAGAGACTTTTTTACAGATCCAGTTTTATTTTTGTCTTTTGGATTTTTAGCTATTGTTGTTTCTCTTTGTATCTTTTTCGCTTTTTTCTTTCTTAAAAAGATAAATGACGCAGAAATTCCTGACCAAAATTAAGCACGACGCACAAAGCGCCTAATCTATTACTGATTAGGCGCTTTTTATTTTTAACCGCTAAAAATTTGATACACTAGCGCTTCGTTTATTGTTAAGTGTGTAGTACCAATATGATCCATAAGTTCAAACCAGCATGGTGGATGACTAATCGTCACGTTCAAACCATAATGCCGCGTTTTTTCCGCCCTTTTCAACATACACGCTACGAACTTGAACAACTTGATACACCCGATGGTGATTTTATTGAACTCGCTTGGTCACTTCCACACAACGAGACAGCGCCACTTGCCATTGTACTTCATGGCCTTGAAGGCAACATAAATAGCTTTTATGCCAAGGGCATGATGAAAGCGTTAAAAAAACAAGGTTATGCAGTAGTGCTGATGCACTTTAGAAATTGCTCAACCGAAGTTAATCGCTTGCCTCGCGCATATCACAGTGGCGACACCGCCGATTTAGCTTTTTTCATTAATCACCTAAAACAGCAATACCCAAATAGACTAATGGTTGCTGTGGGGTTTTCACTTGGTGGTAATGTACTTGCTAAGTATTTGGGTGAACAAGCATTGGCATGCCCACTCAATGCTGCTGCAGTAATATCGGCTCCTTATGATTTATCTTCATCGAGTGATGTAATTCGCAAAAGCTTAGGTAAAATTTATCAAAAATATCTGCTCGATCGTATGAAAAAATCGATGCAGCGTAAACTGCCACAAATTAAGCAGCAGATTTCGTTAACCCCTAAACAGTTAATGAAAATCGATGACTTATTAGAATTTGACAATCAACTAACGGCTCCTTTACACGGTTTTGAAAACGCACACGATTATTATCGCCAAGCCAGTGCAATGCCATATTTAAAGCATATTGCAGTTCCAACATTAATTATTCATGCCAAAGACGATCCTATGCTGTCAATTAAAGCCGTGCCAAGTAGGCAAGATGTGAGTGAGCATGTTACGCTGCGCATCTCTGAAAAAGGCGGACACGTTGGTTTTATTAGTGGTAAAAACCCATTTAAGCCAATATTTTGGTTAGAGAAAGCCGTACCCAACTATTTTGGGCAACATGTTCTAAATAAAGTAAATAATGAGCAATTATGATCATCCCTTTTGAGCAACTCGATAAAGATACTCTTTACAACTTAATAGAAAGCTATGTACTGCGCGAAGGCACTGATTATGGCGAAGTAGAAGCAAGTATTGAATCTAAAGTAAACCAAGTTAAGCTACAGCTTAAAAATGGCGAGGCTATGGTGTTTTTCTCTGAATTACATGAGTCTGTAACCATTATTTCGAAGGGCGAATTTAAAGCGTTGCAAAGTGAAGAGCACCAAGCACAGTCATTTGATTAGCACTTGTAACTTTGGAACTGAACGTACACAATGGCCTTTTACCCTAAGAGCCAAAACATGATAAAACTCAGCACTCTAGTGGTAGCCGTATCACTAGTTTTAACACCCCAAGCCTTTGCAGTGCAAGCTATTAGCGCATCAGACAAAGCAGTTAAACTCACGCAAGAAACCATATTAATTGACACCCATATTGACGTCCCTTATCGAATATACAATAAATGGGATGATGTGACTAAAGCAACTGACGGAGGTGATTTTGATTATCCTCGCGCAGTAAAAGGCGGTTTAAACGCCCCGTTTATGTCGATTTATATTCCTGCACATTTAGAATTTGAAGGTAAAGGTAAAAGCTATCAGTTGGCCAATCAACTCATTGATGGCATGGAAGCTATTGCTCAGCGTGCACCCGATAAGTTTGCAATTGCCAGTTCGACTACGGATATTGAAGCGCAATTTGAACAAGGTAAGCTATCTATTGCGATGGGAATGGAAAATGGCTCGCCTATTGAAGGTGATTTAAAAAATCTACAACACTTTTTTGACCGTGGTGTGCGCTACATTACTCTTGCTCATTCACAAAGCAACCATATTTCTGACTCATCCTACGATATACGTCGAAAGTGGAAAGGCCTAAGCCCATTTGGCAAAGAGCTAGTCACTGAAATGAATAATATTGGTATGTTAATCGATGTCTCGCATATTTCGGACGATGCGTTTTATCAAGTTATGAAGCTCTCTAAAACCCCAGTGATTGCATCGCATTCATCGCTACGCAAGTATACTCCAGGCTTTGAGCGTAATATGAATGACGATATGTTATTAGCGCTGAAAGAAAATGGCGGCGTTATTCAAATCAACTTTGGCTCAAGCTTTGTTACTGCTAAAGCAGGCATGTGGGGCAAACAGTTAAAAAGTAAAAAAGAGCTGGTAAAAAAAGAAGGCACTAAATTAAGTCAAGATTTTGATGCTGCGTATCGCGCTAAAAACCCTTATCCTTTTGCTAGCCTTGCGCAAGTACTTGACCATATTGATCACGTAGTTGAGCTAATTGGTATCGATTATGTAGGTATTGGTTCTGATTATGACGGTGTTGGCGATTCATTACCTATTGGCTTAAAAGATGTCTCTAGCTATCCAAACCTAGTTCAAGGGTTAATGGATAGAGGGTACAGCGATAAAGACATTAAAAAGATATTGAGCGGAAATACGTTAAGAGTATGGAAAAAAGCAGAAGAGTATGCAAAAAATAATTAAAATTGCCTAAAGTAAATCTGATATTAGACTCTAAAAAATAGAGTCTTTTTTACTGTTATACCAATTGCATTAAATTAATGATCTATTATAGCGACAAGAAAATAGCTCAATAACAAGGCTAAAATTATGATACATACTGTTCTATATAAATAATTTTTAACGTAGTTAGTGAGTTATTTAATACGCTAAAGTGATCATGTTTTTAATAAAATTGGAATTATACCAATTTACTAATTAAGCGGTCTATTTTGAGGTAAGGGTTTCGTTATTTAGTTGCTCTCGGCAATTACCACTGCATGGTTCTACATCCATGCAGTCGTTTATCGAGGTTTTTAACGCAGTTAGCAGTTAGCACCCAGCTTAGCTCCTCAAATTGATTACGTATTCTTGTGGATTAGTATTCGTTAACCTGAACTACATTTGAAAAATTACTTTGTTGAGCATCAGTATTGCTTACATCTTTTAACAGACATTAACCTTTAAAAACGATAAATTTAGACCCTCATTGATAAAGAGTACCTTAAATGCCAATTAATAAAGAATCTATCGCTATAACCTTATCTATTGCCGCTGTTACTATTGCCAGCTATGGTGCATTTTTTACAACAGCACCTTCAACATCTCATCTTCAATCGCAAAATATGCATGACTCACGCTCTAGTAATGAAATTGATCGTTCTAATACATCAGTCAGCAATAACCCTTTATTAAAAGACTTACAAACACAGGTTACTGCTTTAAAACTAGAGCTGACAAATTTGAAGCTAAGTAATATCGGCCCTAATGAGAATGTGTCATCTCCCGACATTAAAGAGCTGGTGCTCGCCGTTATTGAAGAAAAAGAACAAAAAGAAATTGAAGAACTACGAGATAAAAATCCATTATATGGCTTTTATGCTGATTTACCTGAAGATTACGACTTACGTATTAAATCAGATCCTGCATTCACAAAAAGTGTAAATGAAGAATTGCGAAGCAAAATATTAAGTACACATTATACTGATTTAGAACGCTTGGGAGCATTGAGCCAGTTACAGATGAATATGTTCATTTTGAATAAATCGCAAATGCCCGAATACGACTATGAGGCCGTGGGCAGCATTTTAGATTTAGCTACTGTAAGCAACGATGAGAAGTTTAAAATACAAGCGATAGAAATCACAACACAGGCCCCTGTAAGTGATTACCGTTTAGTAGAGCGCTTTTCAACAATACTCAAGCAAGATAATAACGATTACGTTCGTACTCTTGCTAGCCAAGGCTTGATAAATCAATACTACCAAGCAAAAGGCACAAAAAATGGGGATATTCAGCAAGTAGCTGAGCAAATTTTATCCCTATATCAAAATACCTCTGACGAAAAAGTGAAATCACTTTTACATGAAATGGTGGGTGACGAAGTAATGCTAGAAGAATTACGTAAACATTCGCAGGGCTGAGCCTAAAAGGATTAATAAGCAACCTAAGCTCAAGCTAAGTAATACCAAACTGCATAAATCTTTGAACAATTTAACGAATTAAATTGCACTATAACGTCGTTAAAAATTTTTTATTTAGAACAACTAGATACAAAAATTTTTGCCTAGTTCTAGCGTAATTTTCTTAACGTTAAATAGACCCCATATATAAG